>CAZRBD010000004.1:35687-60704 GCA_964598265.1 uncultured archaeon | reverse complement strand
GTTCAGGAGAGAATTCTTACTTGAAAGTGATGCGATATTTGAAAAATTACTTGAAGGTAACGAGATTGCCAAAAAACGCTGTCCTGGATATTATTGCCTTACCCATGCAATTATTCCTGACATCGAGATAAAAAAAAAATAAAAATTACATAAAGTTACAACATTTTCCTTTTCTTCTTTTTTTTAATACCAATAGAGATCTCATGTGTAAGAAATTCTAATATTTCTGAAACAACAGTAAAAAAAAGCTTTCTTTTGTTATTAAATGAATATTATAGTTTTATATAGTTGTTATGTGCAAATTATGTTAAAGATAAGATATCAAAGATTAGAAAAATCCTTAAAATAAAATTTAAAAATACAGTGTTCTATAATTTAGTTGAAAACTAAGTTTGATAAATAGTTTCTCGTAAGAATATAATAGTTTGTTAAGAACAGCCAAATTACTTTTAAATCCATAGAGTTAGTATGTTTAAGATGATTCGCGAGTTAATGATAATAAATCAATCAGGAATTGCCTTATTTTATCATAATTTCATAAATAATGAAAGGTTAGATGATGAACAATCCCTAGCAAGCTATTTTGATATAATTTGTAGGTTTACAAAACGTAATTTTAAAGAAAGCTTAAAAACTTTAACTTTAGATAGTTACATTTTTTTCTTTTACACCCACAGCTCTCGTTACCATTTAGTACTTAAGTGTACTAATAAAAATATTGATAAAAATTTATTAGAGTCAATTTCAGAAAGAATTCTGGAAGAATTCCTAAAAAAATATAAGGAGGCCTTAAAGGATTTTAATGGTGAAGTCTCTATTTTTCAATCATTTCCAGAATTATTATCAAACATTTTGGACCTAAAAACGAAAATTAGAAATACTCCAATCCTGTAATCCTAAAGTTCTCTTAGAATTTTATTATCTAGTTTATTGTCATAAATATTAAGATATAAATTAGTTGAATAATTAATAAATTAAAAGGGGAAATAAAATGAGTCAAAATAAGTTTGCAACCAAATTTCAAGGCATTTTAGACAAATATTTTCATAAGATATTTAATAACAGTCATTTTTTTTATACAATCATCTTTTTTATATTGGCTTTAATTATTGCATTACTCAGTCTTATTCCTGCTACTGGGGATTTTATATTATTTCTATCTATTGTTATAGCTATTACATTTATTCTTTTAATGTTTGAAGGTTTAGTCCCCCAATTAGAAAAATATCTCTTTTCTTCTGAGAAAAAATTTGATAAAAAGAAAATAATTTGTTTCGCTATTAATTTCTTTATTAGCTTTATTCTTATTCTTGTATATTTTCTATCAGCACGTTCAACTCAAATAACTATACCTCTCCTGGGTTGGGATATAATACTTCCATTTTTTTTAATTATTATTTATTTTGGCTGGAATTTAACTCAAATATTATATATGAGAATTGGCTTTGAAGGTTCGTCAACTAAGTTGGAAGATAAAATTAATGATAAGTTCGGATTCTCAAAAAGGAAAGATTCTATATGTTTTTCTTTTCTAATTTTAGCAATTTGTGTTCCTATTTTACTTCAATTGGCCACCTTCTTCATATTTTTATCGTCATTTAGTCAAGGAGATCCGCTTGCTTGGTATATTGGATGTAATGTACTTATAATAGTTCTTATATTCGTTTTATCATGGCGACTTATTACTTTATACCAAAGGAGCAAAAAAAATAACACTCCTAATGTATTTGCATCAATGTTTTACATTCTAATCTGGATTGTCATTTGGTTTAGAACAATTAGTTTTCTAAATTCTTTAAGTGGCATCCTTCAAGCTTCTACAGAAGCAGCAATTGTTTCCAATCTTATTGATATAATATTAATGGTCTTTACCTCGATCATGGTTTTAAGAAGTTTAGGAGCTAAGGTACACGACTCGGTTCTTTTTAACCAAAATAATATGCCCCTTTTCTTATTCTCATTCGTTATGTTATATATTGAAGGGCAAATAATCATGATTACAGGAGCGGGGACTTTAAGTGGAATTTTTGCTGATAAAAATCAGATAGGTCTTATAACTAACCTCCTTATAATTTTTGTAACTGCAATCTTTTATTGGTGGTATTCTGAACGTTCTTTGGAGAGAAAAGGATTGATTGTAAGAAAGCGGTACAATTCTGAAGAGGTTGCTTTGGTTGTCAATGATTTCAAGGAGTTTCTTATTAACAAAAATGCGCTAGATACCAATAGAGTTGGAGACGAGGACGTTCATGATTTCCTTCTCTCTAAAAATATAGCAGTTCCATTGGAAAAACCTGTAGAAACGGACTCAGAACCTGAAATCAATAAAGATCTCAGCGGAAACCAAGAATAAAAAAAATAATTAAAAAAATAAATAAATCATTACTTAATAAGTTAGAAAATAAGTTTCTGGTTGTAACCAAAACTTAGAAAAAATAAAAATAATTATCTTCTACGCTTTCTATAACAGTCTCGACAATAAACAGGTTTACCTTGAGTAGGCTCAAATGGAACTTCGCACTCGTTACCACAGTCCGCACATGTGGCTTTGTGCATCGTTCTGTTACCATAATTTCTATTAGACATATTTTCACCAATTTTAATTTTATACTTGAAACTTTGAAATATCTATGTTCAAGCATGAAAGAGAACTTTTCAAATTTATTAAACTTTAGTATAATAAAAAATATACCTCAGAATTCTGTTAGAAAATATATTGGTTTATTTTAACCTAATTTTGATAACTTTGCATAATGACAAAAATTCCAGCTAAATTGATATATAGTAGTTACTGAATATTCAGTACAATATTATAACAAAAAAAGTAAAAAAAAAAAGGAAATAAAAGCCGGCTTCTTTCCTCTTAAAAACCCCATAACTTAAACTTTTATTAGCTCTAACCGCCTGCTTGCGTTGCCATAACTGTGATTACATCTTTCTTTGGATGAATACCGATTTTTGCAAATTTTAATTGATCCGGTAATACCTTTCCTTTAAATATGAATTGGATCGCTAAAATTGGATTCAATTTATATTCACGTTGTACTGTTTTTTTAATGTCGGCAATCGCATTATTTGGATCTAATTCAATTAATTTTATTGCCTGGTCTGGCGGAACGCCAGTAAGTCTAAATCTATATTGTGTTATTATTGATCAACTCTTTTTTTTTAAAATTCTTTAAATAATAATTAGCAAATTGCTAAATTAAGGATTTCTGTCCACTGAACTGGACTCAAGTTTAGTTTTTCTTAAAACAACCCTTATTCTTAAACTACTTTATCCTCTTTATTAAATTAAAATTTAAAAGGCTCGGGTGGTGGTGGTCCAGGACGTGTCGGAGGATGAATTGGATTTGGATGTGGAGGAGGTCGTGAGGGAAACCCACCAAATCTCTGCTCTAAATAGGAAATACGTTCTTCAATTTTAGCTAACCTATCTTCAATCTCTTTTAACTTTTTTAAAATATTAGGATCTTCTAATGTCATTTTCTTTAATTTGATCAATTAATAATTAATTATGGTTCAAGTTCTATCAATAGAAATGCAAATTTAAATAATTTTACATGATTTCTCATTTTCATTAAAATATACTAAATTCAATATTGTTTGTATATTGTTACATTTTTAGTATTAGTATAGAAAAAAAGTATAAGTTTTTATATTTAGACTAATATTTTTATATAATGGAAAGCTGGAATATATCAAAAAAATTAAAAATTGAACTCTTGAAGAAGTCCAGTAACATTGAAGATAATAGTAGGAGGATATTGTTTATACTAAGAAATTTAGGACCACAGAGATTTACCAATTTGATAAAATTTTCTAATTTAAGTAGGTCTACAGTATCTAAATATCTAAATACTCATAAAAAAAATAAAAATGTGGAACAAAAACTAATAAGAGATAAACAAACTAATAAACAATACCAATGTTACGTAATTACAGAAAAAGGGAAAGAAAAGTTAGGGGAAGAACCTTTAAAACTAAAAGAAGAATTATTTATTGTTAATGAATTAAAGGAAAATGTTCGAAAACTCGAAGATTTAATAGATTTTTATAAAGGAATAGGTGTGGAAGATGTCTTTATAATTCACATCATAAAAATCATTTCAAAAATAGGAGAAAATTTTTTTAACTTACAGCAAGATAGAGATTTATTTTTGTCACTTTTCTACATTTTTTATAACTCTATTTTAGGGCAAGGCGCTTTTGCAAAAAAATATTGGCGTTTTGATGACCCGAGTATTCAAAAATTTGTTGGTTACAAATTAAGTTTAGATCAATTTTGTTCCCTTCATCAAGTTTCAAGAGAAGGGATCAATTATTTAGCTAGATATAAACTTATAACAAATGATTTTGGATTTTATTTAATTAAACGAGAAGCGATTGATTTTTTCTTTCATGAGGAGGATTTAATAGGTACAACAACTTTAAGGATAATTAAGGATAGATTAATTGATGAGATTATTAATCTTCAAGAAGGGATTTTTGAAGAGATTTATGATCTAGATATTATGGCAGAAGAAATCACCGATCAATTAAAAGACATGGGCTTAATATGGAATGCAATAAAAGATCAATTCCAACTCTTAGTATTGAATTTAATCATCAAGAAAGCAATAGAAATGGGATTTTTAGATATAGAAAGAGAAATATTAATGGAAGGAATGGCACAATCTAACAAATTACTTATGTCAGAAGAAGGCAAAAGACTCAAAAAAAAAATTCTTGAAGGTCAAACAATAGAAATAAACTTAAATATGTTAAATATAATAATAGATGTATTTAGATTATCGTTTTTTAAGTTTATAAAGTAAATTGTGATTAGAGTGTTAATTAAAACAATAAACACTTTAAGCTTTTCATAATGTTTTGAAAAAGTTGGGGTTTTAATATTGATTAAAGAAAAGTATTATGAATTAATTCAATCAGAATTTTTTCGAAAAAATCCTCGCTTATTTGAAATATGCGCGAACTTCAAATATTTTTATCATTCATGATTCTCGTTATTATCTTTTATGTTAGTATACATTCTTCAAATCCTGTAAAGGAGTTTATAATTAACTCATATCTTAAATTGAAACTAGAATCAAGGAGAACAAACATATATGTTAAAGGGCGCGTTTTTAGACAGTGTATGTATTTATTACTCAATATACCTACTAATCAGGTTGAGGATTATGATGAGATTGATTCAATAGATGAAGCCGCTGAAAGATTAGATCGATCTTTAGAAGGTAATCAAAACGTAGGTTTGGGAATCTCTCCTGAAGAAGAATTTATGGGGCATTGTTCTAATTTACAAGTTTGGGCTGAAAATGGATATGACACTAGAATTTTGCATCGAAATCTTGCATTTCCTCTTTTGAGACGACTAACTGAAGTAGGTGACCCTATAGCAAAAAAAGTTTTTAAAGAGGAGATTGCAATAAGGTTTGCGAGTAAACATCAAACAGTTACACAATATTTAACGGAGAATGGGTATTTAAAATATCTAAGTGCCGATGAGTTTGAAAGTATTTTAGATGATGTCAATCCCCCTCTTTTAAGAGATTTAACTGAAGGAATTAAATTCATGTTTGATAACCCCCAAAATATTGATATCAATATACAAATTAACTATTTTATAAATTCTTTATTACGAAATTTCGGTATTGAACATATCTCACTACTGACATCAAGAATTTTAAAAGAGATCCCTAAAAAAAATAGTGAAATATTTGTGAAAACCGTCTATGAACTGTTTAAATCAAGAAAATCTTTTCCCTTGATACAATATTTAAATCAGCATTTTGAATATTTTAAAGATTTCGAGTTCGAATACGACTTCATTAAATATAAAGATAAACTTGTGGGTATATATTCATCTAAAAAGGTATTTTTAATTAACCAAAATATAAATGATATATCTAAAATTGAAATTTTAAATGGAAAATCGGAAGAAATTGAAGAGTTAGACTTAAGTAATAATGAAATTATCAATATGGGAGGACTGGAGGCATTTTCAAGCTTAAAAACTTTGAAATTGAATAATAATCAAATTACAAAGCTTATAGGAATTAAGAATCTTAAAAATATAGAAAATCTATTTCTTAGGAATAATAGAGTATCAGAATTAGTAGGACTTGAAAACTTTCCTCATCTGAAGCATCTCGATCTCTCTGGAAATTTTAGTATCATAGAAGTTCCTGAGGAATTAAATAAATTAACTGAATTAAAAACTGTAAGATTATGGAATTGTAACATTAAGAATTTTACTGAGTCAACAGAAAAATTTTTTTGGATGAACCAGAACTTTAGATACTACACCGGATATACAGAAGCGGATAAACTCTATTACGAAAGTAATCACATCAAAAAGGCTTCATCAGAAAATGGATTATACATAGACTTCGTTAGGGGGGTTTTAAAAACAAGAAAAATCTTAGTTGAGCAGAAACTAAATTATCAGGATATCTTTGATTATGCAATTGAAACCTCGAGAAAAGCGATATGGTCAGGGATAGCAACCCACGATTTTAGAAAATGGTTAAAAAATAAAAATCAGACTAAGATTACCTTTTTTTTATAATGGAACGTCATTGCATATTACGAATATTCTAACATTTTTTCAATTGGTTTTAAAGCTCTTTCAGCAATGTCGGAAGGCACTTTAACATGATGCATTTTATCGTCCAAATTTTCTAGAATGTATTTCATGAGTTCTAGAGTATTTTTTTTCATATTATAACAAACCAGTTTATTCATAGCCATATAGACATTTTTATCCGGAAAATCCTTAGCTATTCTGTCGATTAGGCCTTTTTCTGTACCGATAATGAATTCTCTATCTTCAAGAGAGCTAATTTTAACAGCATTGTACATTTGAGCCGTGGAGCCTACGAAATCTGATAATTCCCGAACTTCCCGAATGCATTCGGGATGGACTAGAACCGTTGCTTTTGGGTGTTCTTTTTTTGCTACAGTGATATGTTCTGGTTTAATCTGGGAGTGGACAATACAATGCCCTCTCAATGGCATCTTTACACATTTTACTCCTGACTTCTGTTCTGCATAATCCGCTAAGTTAGCATCAGGACCAAATAAGACTCCTTCAGTGCCAAACTCATTACTTATTCTTTCAACGATTTTGACAGCATTCGATGAAGTACAACAAATATCAGATTCTGCTTTAACTGCTGCTGTTGAATTTACGTAAACTATGACAGGAAATCCCGTATATTTTTTTTGGTAATCTCTTACCATTTCAGCTGTGAGAAATGCGGCCATTGGACAGCATGATTCATAATTTGGAATTAAGACATGCTTATCCTGATTCAAAATTGAGGCTGTTTCAGCCATAAAATCTACTCCCGCAAATATGATATATCTTGTATTAGCTTTTTCCTTCGCTATGCGAGATAATCCAAGAGAATCTCCAACATAATCCGCGATTTCTTGTATTTCCATCATTTGATAATAATGACAGAGAATAGTGACATCATTTTGATTTTTTAAGTCTAAAATTTCTTTCTGCAATTGTGGGACGGTCATTTTTACAGATCAAAATATGAATGTTATAATAATAAATGATGTGAATTAAAAAAAAATGTTGGATTATAAAATATTGGTGCATAAAAGCCTCATTATAAGACGATTTCTTATCACTTTATAAAATTTGAAAAAAGATTACATTAAACTCAAAACTAAATTATAATAGAATTTGCTCTACAATTGTTAAATATGTGTTTAATATAGAATTAAGAATTCTAATCACGAAAAAAGTAAAAAAAGATTTAAAAATTAAATTTCGTTCTAAATTCCTTTTGATCTAAAACATTCGCTCCAAAAATACTAGAAATATAATCAATACCTTGATTGTGGCCCTCTAAGTTGAAACCCGCGCATGCGTCTTCACAAATAAATAAGTTTCGGTACCCATGGATGACCATTAATTCAAAAGTAAGGAGTAATACTTTAACATTAGTAATTACCCCAAATATACCTATCTCTACTTTTGCTTTTGAGCTCTTTTCATTTTTTAATATAAGATTTAGAACAGATTCTAATTTTGTGTCTGAAAATGAACTAAGATTATTTGAATTCACAATAAGGTGGTGTTCTAAGTTCTCTTTAATTCCTTCTTTAACTGGAGCGATAAAGTGTGAGCCATATGTTCCTTTTAAACAATGATTTCCAAAAAAATTCAATTCTATTCTTTGATCTAAATCAGTTGGATCATGCCAATCTCTTAAGTGGATAAAATAATAATCTTTTTTCATAAGTTCAGTTAAAAACGGATATAAATTATTATCATCTAACAACCTCTTGGATTCATCGTAATTTATATGAACTCTATGTTTATATTTTTCAATTAAGTTTAGATAGGAGATTACTACATTTTTATCCTCATAATGTGCTTTTTCTTTCTTCAACCAATTTAGAAAATCTTCGATGTTCTTCTTTTCACTACTTATATCTGGATTAAAAAAATAATCACTCCATGCTTTTTGACATGTTCCGAAACTAAGCTTAATTTCATCCTCTTTTTTTTTATTGATTTCAATTTTTTCAACAAAATCATTCTGAAGTGAGCATGTCATAATGATCCGTAATTTTTTTTCTCGCTCTATTTCGCCCATAATATTTTAACTCTTGTAATATTAACTTAATCTCTCTGTTATTTTTTGAACATCATTACAAACACTGCTATTATTATAAATATACCTATTATTCCTGTACCATACACAAATATACCTGCTAATGTGCCTAAAGCTTCAGGAAAAACTACTAATGCTAATATATCCATTATCGTAAATATGAATTCTAATAAAACTAGCCTGGAAAGAAAATCATCAATTTTTTTACCAGCTGCAGCAGCCAGACCTTTTCCAATTTTTATTTGAGTTTTTGGAAGCATAGGCACCTGAAAGTTATTTTTGAAAGATTCAAATATTTCTATGTCTTCCTCAACATTCTTGTTAGATTCTAGCGGATTAAGATTTTCAGAAAATTCAAGAGTACACTTTCTGATTGAAATAAAAGCAAATTTCTCTGTGCTATACCCTTCATCCAATTTAAAAATACAATGAGAATAATAAAAATGGTTTGGCAAATTTAGTTCTGAAATTGTTTTTTCTATGGAATGCTCTGGATCAGATATTTTCTTGATAAAATTATTCTCAGCATAGTCAAAATCTGTAAAAATCAGGTTATCTTTGTCTCCACGATCATCCTCAATGTCTAATGTAATCGCTTTTAATAAAGGAATAAAAGTGGTTGGGACAATATCTAGTACTAATAAAAATCGAATCTGAGATTGCTCACGATCCTCAAGGATAATATAGGGTTTTTTTTTTTTATTTGTTGGATCAGTTATTTCAATAAAGTTTGCATCTTCTATTTCTTTCTCAATGTCAGTGGAAACATAGAGTTTAAATTGCCATCTAATTTCTGGCTTCCTTAAAAACATGTTTTTTACACTAAACCAGTACTCATCATATTTTGATTGGACACTTGTAATATAATCTTTCTGATCATTAAAATCGTTTTCGAAGGTTACAAACGAAGGAATGAAAAGTGAGGCTAACAAACGCGGATTAAAATTACCTTTTTGGTCAACCAGTCTTTTTTTTATAATTTCATAAATCTTTTTCAAAGAAATTTCATTATCTGGAACATTTCTGCAAATCTGTCTTAAGTTATCTCCATAAATTTTTTTAAATAGATCTTTATCGGTTTTTCTTATATATTTTAATTGCTGATAAAAATGCCACACTCTCCCAAAATTTCGAAAAATTATAATTTTATTCTTCTTTGAAGCAAAAATGTAACGGTTATCTGGAGATATCACAATATCTCTTATAAAATCTAACCCGATTTCATTGTCTGCTTTATCATCCTTCATATAATCTTCAATTAAATAATCAGTGTTAATGTTTCTTATCCATAATCGGTGATTTAAGTCCCAGATCTTTATAGTATTGTCTTTCGAAGCGGAGATTAATAAATTTGCACTTTTTAAAAGGTCTAAACTGAGAATTTCCTCATGATGACCAATTAATGCATATTCTGGTTCATTCGAAATACTCGTTTTCCATATTCGAATACTCGAATCATCACTACCCGAAGCGACTTTATCCCCATTTTCATAAATTTTTAAACAACTCACAGCATCTTCATGAGTTCCAATATTGATTGAATTTTCCTTAGAACCATCCAATAAATTCCATTTTTTTATAATTCCCTTGCTCGAGCCTGTAACAACAAATCTTTCTTTTTTCAGTGCTTCGGTACTATTATAAATATCAAATGCCAAAATCCAACCTTCATCTTCGCCCACTAATCTGCTTGATTTTAGCTCTAAACCAATCCCATTTTGATCTACACTGAGTATTAGCTCTCTAACAATTCCATTTTCTGATTTTTCGCTCCCTATTGTTTGAATTTTATTCAATATCATATATAAGTTAAACTCAGAGTCCAAATCAACAGTATCAAGGATTTTTATTTTGAATATTGCTTGATCTACGTTATTATCGTCATTAGAAATATTTATATTCTGAAAACCTGAATTTTCGAAGTTCCACTCTCCTGAGTTTTCTTTTATCTTTCCGCTCCAGATGAGTAATTCTCCACCAAGGTTACCAGCGCAAATAAACCATAGTTTTTCACTATTAATCGTTTTTATTATTGTATCTACGCATAAAATCCAATTAAATAAATGATTTTCATTCGTGTCTTTTTGCTTAGTACTTTCAACTTTAAGTATTGCTTCTGGATCTTTTCCCCCAGCCAATAATCGTTCAATACGCCAAACGGTAATATACGGTACATTATCTTGTTTAATCTCGGAGCATGATATTAGGTACTTCTCATCAGTAGATATCGAGATATCTCTTACGTTAAGATCGTTAACTCTTACGACATTTATGATACTTTTCTTTTTCTTTTCCTTCATTAATGCACTTTTATCTAAGGATTCAACGGAATTGGCAATTATTTCTGCGTTTTTCCTTACTCTTTCATCATTTGGGGATCCAATTTCCATTTTAATCACGGGATAAAAAAATACTTTAGATATTTAGATAGAATTATTCTTTTAAGAATTTTTACATTCTTTTAAACAAAAATATAATAAATAAAAACGAATTGAGATCTTAAAATTAAGGAAAAGGAGTGTAAAAAATGGCAATAATAATGGAAAGTCCGAGAACACACAAAAAACCCCAGATTCATGAATCAGTCTATATTGCTCCAAATGCCGTTATAATTGGTGATGTATTGATCGAGGAGGGGTCTAACATCTGGTTTGGTGTTGTTTTAAGAGGAGATTGGGGAACAATTACAATCGGGAGAAATACAAGTATTCAAGAGCATGTTACAATTCATATTGAAATGGGGAGTTCAGTAAAAATTGGCTCAAACTGTATAATAGGTCATCATGCTATGATTCATGGCCCTACTGAGATAGGAGATGGATGTGTAGTTGGGGTTGGCGCAAAGGTGCTCCATCGATCTAAATTAGGAGAAGGTTGCGTCTTAGCCGCTGGTGCTGTTTTACTAAACAAAGAAATACCTCCTAGAAGTTTAGCAGTAGGAATTCCAGCGTTTGTTAAAAAAGAAGGAATATACAAAGGAAAACTTGAAGGGATTAGGGCATCTAAAGAATATTGTAAGAATGGCCAAGCTTACAAGGAATTTTTTGAGAATAACCCCGATTTATGTAAATTTTAAATTTCTTTTTTTATAAGGTTATTTTTGCTTTAATCTTTAGTTTCTTAATACTTTCTTCAATTTCAATTAGGATCAAACCAAAATTAATATTTAAATCCATTAGCGAGACAAATATCCTACTATCATCTACCTCTACAATAATTAGTTTATAATCATTAAATTCTACCGTTAAATGGGCAATTTGATCTTCTTTCAGTGTTGAAACCACGCTTTCACTACTTTCATAAATAATGGCTGACATTGTAGCAAATTTTCTCTCATCAATATCTCTTGGTAATCTCGACGATATTAACAATCCATTCCGATTTACAATCGCACTACCTATAATACCACTAAAACTCTCCAGTTTTTCGAGCTCTTTATTAAGGCTCTGGAATTCTAACTCATCCATATCTTTTCTTAGGAGGATTTATTTCATCTTGGAAATTAATCTATTAACTTAAAATTAGAAAATTTGGCACATATATTTAAAATTTTACAATTAAGAGGATTTTAACAATAAAAACTTAAACGGGGAATCTGGAAGTTCTGAAGATGTAGAAAATTTTTTTCGCGATTACAAACGTCGTTACTTTCTATAGAAGCCTTTATTTCCGTTGAAAGAACGTTTTCTGTTTCGCCAAGCATACTGACGCAATTTAGCCGTTTTTCCGAATCCACAACTCGCACAGAATTTCTTTCGCCGGTGATATGAATGATTTCCGCATCTTCTACAAGTTTTATGAGATGCTGCTTTATTCTTTTTTCCTTTACTTGGTGTTCCCTTTCCCATTTTCTCTACTCTTATCTATATATCTTCGGTTTCATTTGAATGTAATAGTTTCTCTTCATCATCATGAGCAAAAATTAGTTTTTCTCTGCCCTGGGCTACAAATATAATACTGGCTCCCCGAATCATGACTGTTCCGAGGTCTTTACTCCTTTTCCCTCCTCGCCCAAAATATATTTCTTTAGCATCCTTTACTATCAAATTCATGTAATTATCAAATTTTATAAGCTTTCCTGTTAAATAAGTATTCCATATCTTTAATTTAATACGAACTTCATCTTTAAGAATAGCCTTACTCAGAGTTCTATGGATTGTTGGTTGCGACATCGAAAAAAATTCTTATAATAATAATTCTTATATGTGTTTTAATTGATCAATCAATAAATATTTTTTTATGTTGTTAATTATTTAAAATTACATTAAGATTTGTGAAAAATATTTTATTTAACGTGGCGAGTGTATGGTAAAAATCGCATATTTTGATGCCTCGGTAGAAACCCCTGAAGAAATCATTATTGCGGCTGAAATGGTACCCTTTCGGTTATTTGGCAATCCAACAAAGGGTATAGCTAAAGCAAATGAACATATACCTCCAACACATTGCGTATGGGCAAGAAATATTTTAGAACAAGCAATCGAAGGTTTAGATGAAGAAATTAAAGGTGTTATTGCAACTCACGGGTGTGATTGTACCAATCGTGAGTTTGATATATGGTTAGAATGTGTTGATATTGAGTTTCTATTCTTTTTGAATGCTCCTCTCAAACGAGATAAATCAGCTCTGAAATTTTTTATTGAAGATATTAAAGAATTAATTTCCCAAATGGAGGAAAGATTTAATATCGAGATTACTACTGAAAAACTTCGAATTGCTATTAGAAAAATGAATCGTATTAGGTATTTATTAAGAGAAATTTCACAATATAGGCAAAGACTGGTTTTAAAGGGTTCTGAATTTCATGCATTAATAAAGGAGGTACAACAACAAGGAAAAGATGAAATGCTGATAAAGCTTAAAAATAAATTAGATGAACTTAAAGATAAAGATCCTTCTCCAAATAAAGTTAAAAAAATATTATTAACTGGTTCCGTTATTGATGACACCGAATTCTTTATTTTCCTCGAAAGCATTGGAATGCAAGTTATTATAGACGATTTATGTATAGGAACAAAATATTTTCTCGATAAAGTAGATGAAACAGATGAACCAATCAAGGCTTTAGCAGAATATCACTTGAAAAAGCCAATTTATTCTACTAAATACCCTTCTTATGAAAGATTTGAAGTAGTTAAAACGCTAGCAGAGAATTATAATGTTGATGGAGTGATAAATGTGGCTCAAAAATTTTGTGAGCCAGTGTTATATGATCATCCATATTTTAGAAAAAAATTTAAAGAATTAGGAATTCCATATCTATTCATTGAGATGGAATACAATAGGGAATCCTATAAACAATTATCTACCAGATTTGAAGCATTTAGAGAAATTATTTAAAGGAGGAAAAAGAATTGTCTAAAGTTGGGAAAAGTAGGAAGATGCTAAATGCGACTAATAAACTAAAGATTGAAATGGGGAGACATTTTTTAGCTATTGAACAAGCATATAGAGAGGGAAAACCTACCGCATGGGCTACTGCAGGAACCCCTGTTGAACTTCTTTACTCTATGGATGTCCAACCTATGCTTCCTGAAAATTCCGCAACTATTTCAGCCGCACTCAAAAAGTCTCAGAATTTCATAGAACTAGCTGAAGATGAAGGATTTTCTTATGATCTCTGTTCATATTTCAAAACGAATGTAGGTGCTGTCCTTAGCAATGCTGAAATGAGTGTAGGTGGAACTAAAAAGCCCACTTTTATGATGTCTAGTGATGCTATATGTGATACGCATGTAAATTGGTTTCAAGTCCAAGCTGAAAGATTAAATGTCCCTCATTTTACAATTGATGTTCCCCATGTTGTAAGTAACACAAATAATAGACAGCGTGAATATTTTAAGAACTATATAAAAGAACAACTCTGGGAATTATTAGATTTTATAACTGAAATTACGGGAAACGAATATAATAAGGAAAAAGCTCAAGAGATCGCAAAAAACTCCTATGAAATGGGTAAAATATGGCAAGAGTTTTTTGAGTTGAGAAAGAATATACCTTGTCCAGTGTCTACAAGAGATACATTTGGTGGTCTATTTCCATTATTTACAATGCCAGGTTTAAAATCTCCAATCAAATTATATAGACGGATGTACAGAGAAGCTAAAGAACGTGTAGACAATGGAATTGGCGCGCTGGAAAAAGAAGAATTTAGATTAGCATTTTTGGGAATTCCATTCTGGTATAATTTAAAATTCTTTTCGAACTTGGAACGTTGGAACGCGATTATCTGTTATGAAACATACGTCTATGCTTTCAGTAAATATACTAACCCAAATATAACTAAAGAAATGGTCATTAACAATCCAGTAGATAGTATGGCTGAATTAGTATTAAGTTTTTGGTATAATTATGATCTTAAAACAAGGTTTAATAAACTCAAAGAAACAGTGAATGAATGGAAATTAGACGGCGTACTATTACATAATAACCTTTCATGCCGTCCAAATGCATGCGGAATGTATGATCTAAAGCGTAAATTAATGGAAGAAGAGGATATACCCTCACTTGTTATTACAAGTGACATGAATGATCCTCGCAAGATGAACAATACACAAGTGCTTAACCAAATAGAAAGCTTCATAGAGATTCTACGACAAAGAAAAAAACGATAAATTTTCTGAAAGTGGGTTAACATGTCCCATTGTTTTGTGTGTTAATATTGTCATTCTTAATCAATTTGTCTTATTGAAAGAGATTATTGATCATCATATGAGGTAGCTTTAACTTAATATCATAATTTTTTTCTAAAAAAGTTCTAATATATTAGTAGAACTTTAAAATATTTAGGAATATAATATAAATCTAAAATTAAAAAAAATTTAGGTTTAATAGGGATAATACTAGCAGCTTGAGCGATTGGATTCACATTTATAGTGTGGAATGGTCAAAATACCCCTAATAACTTAATAAGGAGCATATTTGTAGGTATATGGGATGATCTTGATGATAATTAAGATTTTGTGCCTTATGAATATCAGAATGATTGGCTTTTTGAATTTCTGGATAATAAATTAAATAATACTGACTATATTTCTGTTTCAAATACTAATACTCGTATTACATTATTAAAATCTGGCTGGTATCGAATTCACCTCTCTGCGTTATTGAGTGGTATTAGCCCTTCTAGCGATTATTATGTATCCCTTTTTAAAGATGGTTCTATGGAAAGTTATCTTGATCTACATGGGACATCAGCAGCTAGTGTTTCATGGTTTCATAATATTGATTCCTCTGTGCTTGTATATAGTAATGGCACAAACTATATAGAAATTAATGGATTTTCTGGTGATGATTTTCAAATTTATCTCGATATATTTAATCAATTAACTATTGAGTATGTAGTTATATAGTATGAGATTTTTAAGAATTAACTTTTTATTTTTTTTTCGTTTTCTTTTATAAAAAAAACAAATAAATTCTCAATATTCACTTTAATATCTTGATCCTATATTCTATTATATATTCTCAATATCAATTATTAATATAAATAAATATAAATTTATTTAAATATTCGTTTGATTAAATGTAACATGGAGACTAATTTGTTTAAATTGAGTTCTTATGGCTAGATCATCAAGGGATAGAGAGAAAGACAATAAAATGAAAGGGAGTGAACTGCTTAATATATGTGAGAGTTTGTTAATTCATGACATGACCAAAATTCTTCAAAATATAAAATCTTCATCCGAATTAAGTTCAAATTTCTTTGATGACCCAGAAAAATATGACATAGTTAAAGAGCTCATAGAAACTATAAAACAACAAGCCACACGTGGCTTTAAGTTAATGTCTAATGTATATAAACTATCAAAACTTGATAGAGACCAATTATTATTTCATAAAATTGATGTTTACAATCTTTTACAGAATTCGATACAATTTGTGGAATTACCAATTCAAGAAAATATTCAGATTACTATAGATTGTCCATTTAATGAAATTTTTGTTGAAGCAAACGATTTATTACAGGATGTTTTTGAAAATTTACTAATAAATGGAGTAGTTCATAATCAGAATCAGCTTATAGAAATTTTAATAAAGATATCCAAAGTTGCTAAAGACACTATTAATTACGTAAAGTTGGAATTTATTGATAATGGAATAGGAATTGAGGATGAAAGAAAGACAAGCATTTTTAAAGTCCAGAGAAGCAAACAGAGTGGAAAAGGAATGGGTTTTGGATTGACCTTAGTTAAAAAATTAGTAGATTTTTATAATGGTGAGATTTGGATTGAAAATAAAGTAAAAGATGATTTCTCGAAAGGCAGTAATTTTATAATTCTGCTTCCTGAAGTTTGAATTTTTTTATTTCTAAAACAACAAATTACTTAGTTCGATATTTTAATATGGGCATTTGGAGTTAGAATTAAATAATTTTCACCCAATCTACCCATCGATCCTCCTTTTTCCCTTAAGAAAGTCTTTATTTCCTCAATTCCCCTTTTAAGCTCTGAGATATCTGCATTTTCAAGTATTTCTTTCGCATTTATTATTAATATTCTTCTACCAAGCAACTGTTTCTTTATATCTTTTACTTGTTCAAGGCTAGAAAAATCATATTTTTTTATAGTAAAATTATGTAGCAATGATGAATATTCCTTAGAAAAACCCATAGTGTCCTGAGGATTCCCTAAAAGCATATTATTATCTTTTTTCCCCCAAAGTTTACCCAATTATACCTACCTGATCAAATTTTATTTTGAATTCTAAAATAGTCTAATATTCAGTGTATTAATAATTCACAATAAACTTAAACTATAGTAATATTACAGTAATATATCGATTAATAACCCGCCATTTTGAATTAGTGGGTAAAATTTATTATAATATCTTTACCAAAGGTTAAAGTTATGGACACAAAAATTAATGTTGAATTTTTAGAGTTTATTAAGAAGAGAAAGAGTATTCGAGATTTTATCTATCAGAAGATAGATGATAAAATTATTAAGGATATTGTGGAATGCGGAAGGTGGGCGCCCTCAGGTAGAAATTCCCAGCCTTGGCACATTTGCGTTGTTATTCACCCTACTGTAAAGCATATGCTCGCAGAAAATTCTAAATATAAAGAAACAATTGAATCTGCATATGTAAATCTTGTTATTTTTTTAGATCTTGAAAGAGGCTATGATAGAGTAAAAGATTTACAAGCTATTGGAGCATTTATAGAAAATATTCTTTTAGCTGTTCATGCTCATAAAGAATTGGGAGCTGTTTGGATTGGAGAGATTTTAAATAAAAAAGAAAGTGTTAATGAAATATTTAAACTTCCAACTGATAAGTTTGAACTAATGGCTTGCTTAGCTATAGGAGTAATTGATGACGCTCAAAAAGATAAAGATGTAAAACCAAGAGATAGACAATCTTTAGAATCTTTTATGATCTGGTATTAAATCTTTCTAAGTCTTTTGACTATCTATCTTGTTTTTTTTCTTTTCAACTATATGTGGTGAAAGTATATATATTCCTATAATAAAAAAAGGAATTAAAGCCCACTCAACCATAACTGAAATTATAAATGGCGCAAGTTTACTGACTGTATCCCAGACTATCCCTCCTAAAAGAGGACCAATAATCATGCCAATCGATTCGAGAACTGCGACCAAACCGAAGATTTTACCTCGATTCTTTATGGAAACGCGGCTTAGGAAGTTTATAAAGACAAAATTAACCGTCATCATGATTGTATTATCTACAATAAGTAAAAATGCAAAAATCAACAAATTTGCTGAATTAATAATCAATAGAGTTACAATTCCACCGAGAAAACTCGCAAATATAATACCAATATAAGGGTTAATATTGTCAGCTAATGTTCCTAATTTGGGAGCTATTAGTGTTCCGATTACAGCGGTTGGTAGATAGAACCAGGCTACGAGCCCAGCATTACTATTAATATTCTCCAAAACAAAAGGTTGTATAAAAGGCCTGTAAAATCCTATATTGATTGCTGATAAAAAGAAACCAGAGAAAAGCAATATAATCCCTAATAAATAAAAATGAACGGGAGGCTTAAGCTCATCACTAATATGATCCTGTTCAACTGAAAGCTCTTGAATATCTTCATCAGGGTATTTAAATATCTGGTCCTCATCTACTTTCCGCCAAAATTTAATTCCTGCATAAAAATTAGCAATTCCGTAAATAGGAATCACCCCATATAAAATGAAATTATTTTCGGGAATAAATGCACTGGCCATTCCAAAAATACTAAATCCTACTACTGTACCAATAACTAGACCAATTCCTAAAGCAAATCTCCGTTTTCCAAATGCAGAAGAACGATAATATTTCGAAGATTTTTCAGATATAATTGTATCTAAAGGAATCCAAAATAAATAGGCTCCAACGCCCAAAAGAAAAGCACTGATATATATTCCATTTAATGATTGGAATAATATGGATATATAAAGCCCAAAATAAGAGGATCCACGACCGAATGCTCCAATCATCACTAGTTTTTTTTTTGAAATGCGGTCTGCTAAATAACCCACAAATGATGAGCTAATTAAACCACCAAGAGTTATAAAAGAGAAAAATAATCCGAGTTGCGCTGCAGATGAGCTCCAAACTTGTTTAATTAAATAAGTTATCATGAATTCGATAAAGAAAAAACCAAGCGAGTTCCAAACTATAATGAAAATTACTGAATTGAAATCTGGCGTAAACTTATGTGAATCTGGTATCGATTCTTTTTTTGTTTTAGTTTTGGAAAAAGATATCCGCATGATAGTAATAAGAAAAAATCGATATCGAAAAAAAATTTTTTGATTTGGAAACTGTTAATATGTATTAAGGATTGATCTTTTGTTTTATTTCGTTTTCTAGTTCTTTCAAAATTGTTGATATTCGATTTACGTCATTATAAAGAAGATATTTACCTTTGTTATATTTAAGTCCTTTCCCATTTCTTACAACCAAAAGTGCAATATTGGTGAAAAAATCTCTCCCAACCAGTAATACAGGTTAACCCAATAAATAGAAGTCAGACCGAGATACAAAAGAGCATATACAACACCAAAAACAAATCCAAATAATACATCCATCGGAAAATGAACACCTAAAATTAGTCGACTAATTGCCATAAGAATATCTAATATAATGAATATTGATAAAATAATCCAGTAATACTCTTGAAAATAGTAAGCGAACACAAATCCAAAGAAAAGCAAAAAAGCAACATGGCCAGATGGAAAAGATTGTTTATCTGATTCTCTCATCAAGTAAGGTATTCTTATAAAATCATCATGTTTTTTTACTCCCTCAGCTTTTAGTTTTATAAATGGACGGTTTCTCCTTACTACTTTGTACTTTATGATGCTATGGAGTAAAATGCTTTGCCAAAATCCACCAGTGAAAAGAACAAAAAGATAATAGTCTTTCGTAATATAACCGTAAATCAACCATATTAACCACATTAACCCCCAAAAATATAAAGAACCGAAAAAACTAAATACGATAGCCAACTTTTTACTTCTCTTACTAAATTTACTTTTATATATGCTTAAAAAAGCCCGATGATCCCAATCTTCAATTTTTTCCAGATACTCGGATAAAGATGACATAATAAATTTATGTGGATTTAATATGAGCTAAGATTGATGGGAAAATATTAATATATAAATTTTTTGATATAATTAATCATATTGATTGATTTAACTAATCCGAATATAAAAAGTATTATTCTTCAAATCAATAGAATATTATATCTATTTTTAAGAGAAATGCTATAAACAGTGAGATCTCAACCTTTTCTACTATTAAAATAGGTTATAATTATTAAATAATAATTGATTAATTAAATTCAATATAAATTTTCTTTCTTATTTTCTTACAAAGAAGTGGTGGTATTATGAGTGATGTTTCAGGTTTTTCTGATGAAAGTTTAAGAAGTATTGCTGCTCAAAAGGTTAATTACAGATTTTTTGTGAAAATCCATATTACAGTCTTTCTTCTCGTGAATATTTTGTTGTTTATCATAAATTTACTCTCAACGCCAAAGTTCCCTTGGATTGTTTTCCCTTTTTTCTCGTGGCTCATAGGAGTTACTCTGCACATATTAACGTATTTATTATATGCAAGAGGAATATATCCAATGGCTAAACGAAGTGTAATTTACAACGTAAATTCCTTTATTTTTGTTATGCTTTTACTATTTATAACAAATTACATAACTTCACCTGGTATTTATTGGGTTCTCTTTCCAACAATTTTTTGGGGGGGTTTAGTAATATTACATATAATAATTTACATCCGATATTTCAGTACTAAAATTGAAAATAATGTAAAAGTCAAGTCACGGAAAGAGCGGGCAATAGAAAAAGAATTAGAAAAAATGAGGAAAAAACAGATAAATAGGAATAATCGCTAAATGTAAAATGTGGTTAGGAAAATTTCTAGATTTTGAAGAGGATATAAAAGACTTAAGAGCTAAAATAAAAGAGGAAATATTTGACAATATAAAAAAAAGCAAGCTCACTCCCCTCGAATTTACAATAATTGAAAGTATATTTAATAATGAAAAACTTTCTGGATATGATCTGATTAATAATTTGAATAAACATTTTGCTGGTACTTGGAAAGCTCAATCTGGGACTGTCTATCCGATTTTATCAAAATTAAAAAAAAATGGTTTTTTGAATATTGAACATGTTAAAAGTGCGATTGGTCCAATTAAGAAAGTATATTCTTTAACAGAAGCAGGTGAAGAATTACTTAAAGCGAAAGTTAATAAAATTTTTCAAGAACAACTGAATTTTATCGAGAATTTTTTGGTTGAACTCACATCAATATATATCCTTTCATTTTCTAAGGAATATAGGGAAAAAAAAACTGATGAAGTACGCAAATCTATAAAAGAAACGTTTGATAATGTAAAAAATAGAATTTAATTTTTTTTCCAAACTCTATTAAGACTTTTTAAAGTTTAATGATTTTCTAAAAAAATAAAAAGATTTTAAAAATGTTTAGTTTCTTACTTCCCTCTAGCTTTTCTTATATAACCTTGAAATTCATCTCTTTGGAGTGTGGCACAACATCCTTTATAGGAATATTCTTTTTTGATATTAGGAGCAGTTAATCTAACTCCTATAATTTCTCTTTGCGTAAATTCTTTTAGAATGGACTTTTTAAACACCTCCACGGTTTCTAATTCTATCATCGTTTTTGCTACCTCTTTATATGTCGCATTCGCATGCTTATTTAAAAATAGTGCATTGATTACTAGCAAAGCCATACGATACCCTACACGAAAAAGAGTTTCAGCAGGATCGTATCTCTTCATATCTAAATGCGTTTCAAACATATCCGCAAGAATATCGTAAACTGCTCCTGTAAAAACCTGTGAAATATCATGAACCTCATCAGAAACTTCACTCATTTTGAGGTCATTATCTGCATTCCGCAAACCTGATGGTTTTCCATAAATAGCTTCACCAAATTGTTCACCTATTATGGGAAAGAATGTTTTTGAATGAAGATCAGCTTTAGATTCAGCAACTACTGCTTCACACATATCCATTTGAGCTAGCAAAGTAAATATTGAAGTTAAATCTCCAAAAGCTTCATGTAATCCTCCTGTCTGAGGGTGCCAACTTACTAAATAATTAGGGCACACTGCATCAAGAAAAGCGTGTCCTGTCTCATGGGCTACAATATCGAATGATCGGCACGTATATACAAGAGGTTTAGTATTATCATCATTAGGATTAAAATAGAAAAATTTTAAAGCCTTTTCGTCTCTACTGTAGTAGGCATTAGCGCCATATTCTGCGTATGGATATACATTTATCGGTTCGGCTCCCCATTGCCAATTAAATTCTGGATAACTGTTATCTTGTCTAAGTAAAGCACGTTCATACATAGTTATCACTTGGCGAATTACTGTAAAAGTATGGACAGCATCGAATTCTTTTGGTTTTTTTTCAAAGTCAAATAAGAAATCATGATTTTTATCAGATTTAGCAATTGGCATCCCCATTATTTCAATTTTATCATCCTTTGGACCATTTTGAACCGAGGTATAAATATAAGATCTTCTCACTCCAATTGGTAATACTGTTGGATCTTGTTTCCAAACTCTAACTTTTGAACCAGAAGAAGTTTTTTTCTTTTCTCTATCTTCTGTGGTGTCATCTGGATCGACATCTGTACCATTATCAGAGGTATCATCAGATTTCGCTTTTGTTATCCATCCCTTAACTTGTGTAAGAGTTGGGAGCTTTGTTAATAAATCAGGCTGTTCTTTGTTCAATTTTTTTATTCGATCTAATGTACTTTTTGGGTTTCTATGCGCAAGTTCTTTTACAGAATCAATTCCTATAAGATTTAATACATTCGCATAATCTGGATTAATTCCTTTAATCCTCATTAGATCTGCGTGCTCTTGCCATGTATCCAAAGTTTGAGCACTGACACCAATTTTCTTAGCTATTTTCTTGATTTGATAACTAGTTAGGGGTAATAAGTCTTCAACGCTTGTGATCCCTTCCTTCTCTAATTTTTTAGCATGAATTTCATCAAGTCCAATTATTTCAGTTAACTTCATTTAATTGTTTCCCTCATCTTTTCTAAAAAAGATATTAAATTAATAGATTTGAGATTAATAATCTTTTTCTATCAAACAACTTTATAGGAATTTGTTTGACCTAATCTTGTAATAATTTATTAATGTATCAATAATTTCTTTTTTGATAAATCAGATGGTACCGGTATTAGAGCATTGTTTTGAACTAACTCATAAATGATGTTTGATGAATCAACATTATTAAAGTCAGTTGAGGAATTTGTTTTTGATAATAAATCCTTTAACAAGAGAAAACTTTTCTTTTTATGTGATAACGATTTAGCTATTTGATAAATTTTCTTTGAAATTGACGTTAATTTTTTACCCTTCAGAGAACCAGTTTTATAGGGTGAGGTATATTGAAGATAAAACTCGTTATTTATCAAGTGTTTCAGATCTTTTAATCTTGAACTCTGCCTGAAAATTGAGACATTTCCCTTTAGTATTGTATACAAGTCCTTTAACTCTTGGTTAAATATTATCTCAAATTTTTGAGTAAAAGAACTTAAAATTTCCCTTGCTATTAAGATTATTTTCTGATTGGTTATTAAGGTAACCCACACCATTCTTCCAGTTCGAGTAATCAAATATTTACCCTCAAGTGTTGCTTGTTCGATTTCACCCTCATCTATCGGTAAATCTAACAGCTTATATTGAACTGAACTTCGAAATATATCAAGAAAATCAGGATTAAAGTCACCAACTGTTCTATAATAAATAACTTCATGAGATTCTCTATGAGTTATAACAAGATATTCAATAGTTAATGCTAAAGATAGATAGTCTGAGATTTTAATATTACCTTTCTACTGGAATTTCTATAGGTATTGAATATCGAATTAAATATTTATAAGTTTGTACAAAGATATCAATAATTCGCAATGACAATTTTTCCACTAAATCAGACTCTGAATTTACCTTTCCATCATAATTTCCTATGAGATTGGGACAAAATTTAGAATACTTTCCAAAAAATCACAAGTAAAGAATTGGTTATACTCAGCAAAAAGGTTTTAAAAAAAAAATAAAACTCTCATTACAATGCTCCTATCGATTGTTATCTTAAAAAAGATAGTAAGAATTGCAATCTAATTTATTTCACATCTCGAACCATTAACCACATTGGTAAATTCAGGGGATCTGGAAGATCTATTTTTTTAACAACATGAAATCCATACTTTTCATAGAGTGAAACATTCTTTTCATTTTGAGTCTCCAAATACATGGGTTTTCTTTCTGTGTCAGCTTTTTCTACAATTGCTCTTAATAATTTTCCTCCAAAACCTTTTCCTTGAAATTCTTGTGAAACACCAATTATGAATAGATAGACATATGGCCCTATATCAAGATTTTTTTTCGGCTCTTTCATAGCTTTTTCCACTGCTCCCATCGTCTTTTGAAGACTTAACAATTTCATAGATATAAAAAAAGCACCACTTCGAATAATTCTCCAAAATGTCATATCTTTATCATGCGGGTTTATTGCCATAACACCTTCTAAATTTTCAGATGTCGAGACAACATTACCATATCTGAAACTAAATCTAATCATCAACTTAGATATTAAACGTCTCTTATCTTCGCCAATATCCATCTTATTGTAGATTGGATCGTCATAAAAAGCGTTAGCAAGTACATTTGCTGCTTTCTTAATATCTTTTTTTTTTATTTCATATAAATCACTAATTAATGACATATATGTAAATAGATCTCTAATTATTTAAATAGTATTAGTTCTAATTTCTATATCTATCCGTGATTCTCCTTCCATAATTTCAGTATTATAAGTATCAATATCACCAGCTGTTCTATTAT
>CAZRBD010000004.1:33814-35677 GCA_964598265.1 uncultured archaeon | reverse complement strand
AAATCTAACTTTAGACATTATTATTTTTTAATTTTTTATATATGATTTAATTTATTATTTTGTATGTTTTTGAAATAATTTTTAGTTTTTTTTAATTTTCAATTTGATTCCCTAGTCTATATGGTTTCTGAGTTCGAGTTTCCGTATAAGCCTCATTATAGAAAACCCCTAACCAATATGCTTTTTCTTTAGTATCAATGAATTCGAAATAATTTTCTTTCAACTCATTTTAGATTTAATAAATGTGATTATAAACTAAAATAATTTTTTTTTAAGAGTAAAAAGATGTGGAGGAGATGGAGGGAGAGGGAGTTTTTCACGCGAGAGATGTCCACGCATGCTTTGAACCCTCGAAGGCCTTTTGGCTTTTCATTGAGATACAGAAAATTTGCCATTTTCCTACTAAGGCTATTGCCTTTGTATCTGGATCTTAAGTCCAGCACCTATAGTCTTGACCCATTCAAGCGGAAGTGAGACCTTTGTAACCTGGTCAATTTGACCATGCTCGGTTATCCCTCCGAAGTTAGGATTTATTTTTCTTTATCTTCCACTCCTTTTCAATTACTCATTTTCTTGGTCAAGAACAATAATTCAAAGTCTTAATTTTAATTTAAATTTTTCTTTGCTTTGGGTTATTAACAAATTGATAAGAATTAGTATTGAAATATTTATGGTAAAAATCCATTCATAAAAAAAACTTAGAAATGGGAAAATGTAATGTTATAAATCATAAAAGGACTAATTGTAATGAATCTATTGCAACTTCTGAGAAAAAAATATTAAATAAAAAAAATAACATCAAAAAACAATCGTATACTATTTGATGAGTGAGTTGTTTAACTCAATTCTAAATTTGTGCTAATTGATTATACAATTCTGGTAAAGCATCTTTAAACGTATCATCTGGAATTTTTTCAAGGATTTCGGCTGCAATTGTTTTCAATATCTCTCGATATTTTCCCGGTTTTTCATCTCGCCGTAGAATTAGTGCCACTACATAATTCTCAACGGAGATAAAGTCTGTACCGACTCCTGAGAAAAATGATACGACTTTGTTGTTTTTCAACGCAATAGACGCGAAGCCCGGTTTCAAACTTTGATACCTATGGCTTGAATACACCTGTGTGAGCAGATTGTTTGTAATTCTCAAAGTATGGGGGTAGAACCCTTCGTTTATAGGTCCAATTTCATTGTCCCATCTGATAACCAATATTCCAACTGGCATTTATAATTTTCCTCTAAAACTATGAATTTTAAATTTATTCTTACTTAAATAAATAAAAATAAAATTTATAATGTTTTTCAAAAAGAATTTCATTAGTGATGGATAAAAATTAGAAATATTTAATATTATATTTAATTAAATGCCCAAAATTTAATGGAAGAGTTTATTCAATCTCTAATTGTATTACGGTAATTTTTCCAGCATCATTTGTTTCAACTAGACCGATTGCTTCTAGTTGGTGAACAAATTTTCTGACTAGTACAGTAGGGGAACCAAGAGCATTTCGGAGATCATCAATAAATATACCCCCTACTTCATCAATTATTAAAAAGGCTTTGAATAATGGTTCTCTTTCCATTAAAGGTTTAAGTTTTGTTAAATACTGTATCTTATGAATATTATCTTTTTGAAACTGTTTTATCTCAACAACTTTCGAATTTGCTTGATCTAATTCTTTTTGATGTTCTTCTTCAATTCTGCTAAGTTTTTCGTTTAATTGGCTAACTTCTTCATTTGCCGCCCTATTTTTATCATTTAAATCCCCCACTTTACCAATTAATTCCTCAAATTTTGATTTCATATTTTCAAGCCTAACTGTCATATCTTTTACTTCAGAGTCTTTTTCAGTAGACGCTAGT
>CAZRBD010000004.1:30325-33804 GCA_964598265.1 uncultured archaeon | reverse complement strand
GCCGCATCTAATTCCCCCACTCTCGCTTTTAGTTCTTGTGATTCGATTCTACGTTTACTTTCCAACTGAGTTATTAATTTAACTTGTTCTTCCTTGAATTTATCGGTAAAAGCTTGTAATTCTTGAATTTTATTGTTTAAATTTTTAACTGCCTCATTTTTCAACATTAACTCTGAACTTTTCTCAGCCAAATCTGTTCTTAAGTTTCCCATTGTTTCATATGCTTCTTCTATTTTTTTTTGAGTAGGAGCTAGTTGTTTTTTCACTAATTCGAGTTCTCTTTGAGATTGAGCCACTTCTCCCTTTGCATATTGTAAATCAAGTTCTCTTTCATTAAGAAGCTGCCTTTGTGTTCCAATTAATTCCTTCAATTCCAAAATATCTGCTGGGATATCAGACATTTTTGAGATTTTTCCTTTTTGTTCTTCTATAATTCCTTCTTGTTCACTAATGATTCTTTTTTGGCGCCCTATGAGTGTAGTTAATTTATCAACTTTAGCTGTTAGTGTTGATTCAATGTTTTGGCTAGATTCAATGTTATCCAACATGTCTCTTAAATCTCTCGGCATGGATCATCTACTTTTAGATTTAATTTAAAAAGCGTATTTAATGTTATTTATATAGAAAATATATTTATTAATTTTTTTGAATTACATGTTACAACAATTATATACATAATGTTTTTATAATTATTGGAATAGAAAGCCATTTAAAATCTTAGTTTGATTCCTTTAGTTAATTTTGAGGTAAATTAATTTGTCTGCTATTTGTTATAAATCCCAGCAACTGGATCTCATCGTTTTAGTATCTTTCAATCATTTAAATAAAGAAGGAAGGATAAATCTGAAAAAAATTAGATTCTTTAAAAATTTAGAGGACGTAACCAATTGCTTAGATGAAAATCAATTGAAATTAATTAAGAATCAAAATCTTAATAAATTCAATACTATTAAAGATCTGATAAAATTACTTACGGATTATTTTTCTGGTAAATCTATAAATCTTACTGAAGAAATTAATAGCTTGAATATCGAAATTGATTTAAATAAGAAATTTAAAACTTTATTTTCTCAAAGGGTAATTAGGACTGTTATGCAACTTAAAAGAGGGGAAATAGCTACATATTCAGAAATTGCAGAAAAAATTGGTTCTAAAGCGTATAGAGCTATAGGAAATGTTTTAAGAAATAATCCATTGCCACTCATAATCCCATGTCATAGAGTAGTAAAAAAATCTGGTGATATTGGGGGATTTATGGGAAATACGAATAAAGAATGGCAACAGAATCTCAAAAGAAGCCTATTACAACTTGAAGGTGTTACAAGTATTTAATGTTCAACAATCTCTTTGTTAAATAGAAATCGTTTTAAGAATACTCTTCTTTTACATCATATTATGGTAAAAATATCAACACTGACCCCTTATCTCCCTAACTCACCAGCGGAATTTTGTACGAATCCATATGATATTATAGATAAAGAAGAAGAAAATAAATTGAAACAAAATCAAAATTCATTAATTCACCTCATCTTACCAGATGGACAAGGAGAAGAGGCTTACCAAAATGCTTCAAACTCTTACCATAGATTCAAAGATGCAGGTTTAATCATACGAGAAGAAAATCAAAGTATTTTTGTTTATCGTCAGGAATCCGAGCAATTTAGTCAACAAGGTTTCATTCTTGGTTTAGCCCTTCAAGATTATGTGGAGGGAAATATTGTGAAACATGAGAATACAAGAGAAAAACCATTAAAAGACAGAACCAAGCATATAGTTTCAACAAACGTTGCTGCTGGTTTAGTATGGTCAGTGTATAGATCAAATAAAGAAATAAACGCTATATTAGAACAAATAAAAAAAAAACCCCCAAAATTTGACTTCATGAAATTTGGATACCGGCATATCCTATGGCAGGAAGATAACTCTGAGAAGATAAATCAATTATCGGAACTCTTTAAAGACATAAAAGTTTTTATCGCTGATGGTCATCATAGAGCGGCGAGTGCCGCAGAATACCGTAAAATTCAATTACAAAAGGGGGAAATATCTAATAATACCGGCGCTCCGTGGCAATTTCTATTATCATATGTAGCTTCTGATGATCAAGTCCGTATTTTGCCATATAATAGAGTAATAAGAAGATTACCTCTAAGTGAGAATGACTTTTTAAAGGAGTTGAAAAAAGTTTATGACATTAAACCTATTGTAGAAGCTTCAAATCCCGAATATAAGCATCAAATTACATTATATCTTAAAGGAAAGTGGTTTAAGTTAACATTAAAAGAAAAAAACTTTTACTCTGAATATGAAGGTCTGGATGTAACCATTCTTCATGACAAAATTTTGAATCCGGTTTTAGGAATTTCTGATCCTAGATCTGATAAAAATCTCTTCTTTGTAGGCGGGATACAAGACCCCAATAAAATGGAAAACTATGTTACTGAAGGAAAAAATGATTGTTTTTTCAATCTGTTTCCTGTTGATATACAGAACCTGGAATCAATTGCCGAAATTGGTGGAGTGATGCCGCCTAAATCAACTTGGTTTGATCCAAAAGTACTTTCTGGTCTTGTTCTCCACGATTTATTGGAGAGTTAGGAAATTATTTCATTTATTTTTTAGGAAATTTGAAATTTTCTCAGCAATCATAACTGCTGCTTGAACTTGATTTTCTTTAGATTGGCTTGCTATATGTGGAGTAAGAATTAATTTACCCTTAAAGTTTATAAATTTTTCATTTTTTAAAGGTTCTTCTCGATAAACATCAAGGGCCGCACCTGCAATTTCTCCATTCTTTAAAGCTTCTATTAAAGCGTTATCGTCAATTAACTTACCTCTAGCAGTATTTATAATAATGGAATTCTTTTTCATTAGTTTAAATTTCGCTTTATCAATTATATTTTCAGTTTTGGGTGTTGCAGGGAGATGTAAAGATATTATTTGAACATTTTTTAATAATTCTTCAATAGAAGAATAGACACGGCATCCTATTTGTTTAGCTTCTTCTATAGCTTGCGGTCCCTTGCTAAATCTGGAATAAACGCCAACAGTCATTCCTAGTGCTAATGCTCTTCTAGCTAATGCCTTTGCTATGTTTCCAAATCCAATTAGCCCTAATTTTTTACCATTTAAAGTATAGCCTAAGAATTGGCTTTTATTCCATTCTCCGATATGCATTGTTCTATCAGCATCTGAAATATGCCGTGCTAAACTAAACATTAATCCAAGAGCAAATTCTGCTACTGTAATCGCAGGAGCTTCAGGCGTATTTAAAACTTCGATGTTAAGTTCACTTGCTTTTTGTAAATCTATATTATCTAACCCGACTCCCGCTCTCCCTATAACTTTTAGATTTTTCGCATTTTCTAAAATTTCTACAGTAAGTTTTGTCCTTGATCGAACAACTATTCCGTCGAAGTCACCGATTTCTTTTTTTAATTCTTCATGTGTAATTTTAAAGTCCGTAACCACATCAAAAC
>CAZRBD010000004.1:5630-30315 GCA_964598265.1 uncultured archaeon | reverse complement strand
ATTTTAATTCCTTCTTCTTGGAGTTTATCACTAATTAATATTTTCATAATACTTCACTTCGATTTAAATTATATTCTTACTATATAACAAAATAAATCATAAATGCTTTTTGCTAAAAAAAATGATAAAAATTTATTATTTTAATTCTGAAACGATATCTGTGAGGACTTTTAACATTTCTTGCAAAGAATTTACAGTTATTTCGCCCATGTGTCCAATTCTAAATGTTTTACCTCTTAATGAGCCGTATCCATTGACAATTCTATACCCCTTTTCCAATAAAGTTGAAATTAGTCTCCCAATATTAAGATTCAATGAATTATTAATAGTAGATACCGTGTTTGACTCGAATCCTTTCTCTGGAAACATTTCAAAACCATTATCTACCACCCATTTCCTAGTAGTTTCTCCTAAGTTCTTATGCCGTTCAAATCTATTTTCTAATCCCTCTTGATTTAAAATATGTTCTATTTGAGATGCTAAAGCTCTTATTTGAGGAATGGGTGGCGTAGTCGGAGTTTGGTGATCTTTATTTTTCTTTAATAAACTGAGAAAATCGAAATACAAGCCCCGGTTTTTCACTTGGGCCGTTTTTTCAATTGCATCATTAGAAATTGAACATACAGCAAGACCTGGAGGTACTGTAAAGCACTTTTGGACTGATGCCAAACATACATCAATTCCTAATTTATCAACTTCGATTTTGATTCCCGCCATAGATGATGTTGCATCAACACAAGCTAAAGAGCCATTTTCTTTAATAATTGGAATCAAATCCTCGATAGGATTATATACTCCTGTTGATGTTTCATTTGCTTGAAGAAATACAACTGAATACTTTTCCTTGCCCATAGCCTTCTGAAGAAATTTTGGTGTTATAGGTTTTCCCCATTCAACACCTTCTTTAACCGCATTCTTACCGTTACTTATCCCAATTTGGTACCAACGATCTCCAAATGCACCTATTGAGAGAAATAATGCATTTTCATCTGTCATTACAAGATTTCTTACACAAGCCTCCATTATTCCTGTAGCACTAGATGTAAACATTAAACATTCATTTTTAGTGTAGAGAATTTTTTGAAGACCATCAGTAACTATTTTATGCATCTCTGAATAAGGTTTTGATCTATGAGTATCATTTGCTTTAGCCATTTCTTTTAAAATTCTCTCAGGAATATGCACTGGTCCGGGTGTAAATAACTTTAAATGAGAACCTTCTTCCTTATTAAAATGAATTTCAGCCATGATTTTATCAATATTTATAATTCTTGTAAATTCTTAAATTTGTATATTAAAAGTATTTTATGATATGCTTCCTCTTTTAAAAAATTGTATATATCATCGAAAGAAAAAAAAAAAAAATATAAAGCTTCCATATTTATTCAATTATACCATCTTACTTAAGACTAAGTTGCCATTTCCATCAACTTTTATTAGATAATCAGAAATAATGTAAAAGAAGAGTTTGATATTTTTTATATGAACGAGAGACAATCCAAATTCGCTAAGATCTAATGCCGCTCTACTTAAGAAATTAATTAGTAGGATGGCTGAAAGAGTTACAACGTAAGTTATGTAATTTTTTTCTGTTGAAGCAAAAGCCATGATGCAAATTATTAAAGTGACACCCCCAATTAGTATATTTGCCACACGATAGTTTTCTGAATAAATATCAATCAAAAACTCTTTATTGATACCTGCCATTCCAACAATCATCATAGGAAACGCAATTATATTAATTATGATGTCAGGAGTAATATTCGGTCGATTTAGAATGAAATTTAAAAATAAAAGCCCAAATATTATGTAAATTATTCCCAGTAAAATTTTATTAAAGTTTCCTGCACCTTCCTCAATTATTTCTTGAATATCACGTTTTTCTTTATTGAAGTCATATACAAACTTTATAATTCCGCTGGCTACTAATGCTACTAATGGATATACAATAAGTGACACAAGAGCCTCCAATGTAAAAAAATAAGCATATAACAATAACATTGAAATCATCAAAATAGTGATATAATTATCAGCGCGAATTTTTTTATGGTTAATTAAATCAAGCTCCATAATATTTAAACCTCATAAATTCAATTTTAAGATTTTAAATAATATAATTATTTCGTTCATTTTTATTTATTCTGTTTAAATATTCAAATATGTTTTAATTTTAAATGTAAAAAAATTGATTCATAACAAAATATAGCGTCACATTCAAGGCTTATAAAAAGATGATGATGTAATTCCCTAAAACTATTAGTATTATAGCAATTAAAAATCGTTTACGAAATTTTTCTTTTAGAATTACTATAGAAAAAAATTGTTGAATTATTGGTGTATTCACTGTTAAGGTTGATGTCAAAATAAGACCATTTAATTCTGCGGCTTTATAATACAATGTGTCTGCTAAACCAAGTGAAAAAACACCTCCTAATCCAATGAATATATAGTATTTTAAATTCTCTCGATTTTCCTTTTTAAAACCAGCATAGAATTCTCTCTGATATATCCCTAATATGGCTATAAATACTGTTGAAAAAATAACTCTGAAGAAATTCGTGACAAAAACATCATTTGAAATAATTCTCGCTTGATTAAAGGAAATAATGGCGAGAGCCCAAAAAAAAGCAGTTCCTATTGCATAAAATACACCTAAAATCAAATCATCTGAAAGTTTTTCCTTAAATTTTCTCGTAGAATTATTTTTTTCCATTTTATCTTTAGAACTCAAAATAAAAACGCTTGAAAGAATTAAAAATCCTCCGATAGTTATTGGGTACGTGATTTCCTCACTAAATAAAAAAAATGAAAAGAATATAACAAATATTAATGATAATTGTATAAGGGGATACGCACGCGAAACATCGATTTTCTTTAAGGACATATAATAAAGCAAGTCACCTATAGTAACACTCAACCCTGATATAAAACATGCTACTAAATAATCTGTCAGAGTGGTTTGATTAAAAAACCTAAGAAAAATGTAATTTCCAAAGATTAAAGAGAATATAAAAGTACTAATACTAGTACAGACAAGCCTAAAAAACAAGTTTGCTTTTGGTTGGGTTTTTTCAAGACCCTTTTTGTAGATTATGGATACAAAAGCCCAAGTAAATATCGCATCAAGAGTAAAAATGTATCCTAATAAATCTGCCATTAATACATTAATATCTTAAATAACTTTAAAACTATTTTTATGAGAAAACTAGAAATAAAAAGATTCAATACTTTAGCTTTAACAAAAAATCTTTTGAAGGGGTATTATTAAATAGAAGAGTATCTACTACTTCTTCTCTATAGTCATCGTCTTTCTGTGCTAACTCAAACATTTTAGAAATATTTCGGCCTTTGTGTTCAAAGGAAAAATCTGCTAGGTAACGATTTAATTTAAAATTTCGGATGATTTTCTTCACTTTTGGATGAAATCTATATTTCTTCAAAGTTTGGTTTGATATGTCTTCCTCTTCAATTGCGGAGATGGCTGTTTCCGCTGCAGCGCTTCCTGATACTACACTTGAGGATATACCCTCTCCACTTATAGGTGAAACAAAACCAGCTGCATCTCCGATAATCATTAAGTTGTCCATGTATAAATGTTTCTCATCCACACCTAAAGCAGGTAATGGATACGCGGCTTCCCAAATTTTTTTATAATCAGATCGAGGAATATAATTTTGAATTTCAGAATCTTTTATAAAATCAGTATAAATGCTATTCAAATTATATTTCAAATGGTCTTTCCCCATCGAACCGCATCCGATATTAAATTTATTATCACCTAAAGGGAAGAGCCAACCATAACCTTTATACGATTTGAAGAAAATAGACATAAGATCCTCATCAAGGTTATTCTCACCTTCCATTATTGCACATTTAGCAAACATTAATTCTTCTATATTTTTCCGTAAACCCAGCTTATTTAATAATTTAGAACTCATTCCATCTCCGACTATTATTATCTTTCCTAAATACTCCTTAGTTTCATTGGCGTACTTAGTTTTTATTCCAATTCTACGTTTATTTTTTGTTACAAAGTCGATAGATAAATTTTTATCAAATAATTCTGCACCAGCATCGATAGCTATATTTCTTAGAAAATTGTCAAATTCTAATCGATCAACGGTGATTCCATAATACCGAGTATCTTTCCACTTGTATTTAAACTGATGATAATCAGCGGAGTACATAACTATTCCACTAATTTGATGAAAATTCACATTTCTTAGTTGAGGATAATATTTAAAAATTCTTGAATGTACAGCACCTCCACAAGGTTTACGCCAAGAAATGTCTCTATCAATTAAAGCAACTTTAAATCCCCTCTTTGATAACACTTCAGCACATTTTGATCCAGCAGGTCCAGCTCCTGAAATTACAACGTCATACCTTCAAAAGTGTCTTAAAATTAGTATTTTTTTAATATTTAGTTTTAAAAAATCAATTTATTATTTTGAGAGTCTATTTATAATTCCCTTTATTGTTTTAATACTTTTAAATTTATAAAAAATTAAAAAAAATTATTAAAACAAGAGTTCCTTAAAGAAATTATGAGAAAAGAAGATTACTTAAAACCAGAAAATTCTGAATTCATAGGAAATTCTGGTATTAAAACATCGAAACCTCCAAAAATTCATTTTGAAACTTTCAAAACCGGGACAACTACTGTAGGTCTAACATGCAAAAACGCAATAATTCTTGGAACTGATAAAAGAGCCACAATGTCATATTTTGTAGCTAGTAAAACTGCTGAAAAGCTACATAAAATTCAGGAGCATCTCTGGATGACTATTGCTGGTGGAGTTGCAGATGCCCTATATCTTGTAGACATCTTAAGAGCTGAAACAGCATTATATCAGTTAGCACATGCCGGAAAACCAATAAAAATCAAATCTGCCGGAAAAATATTATCTAATATCCTGTACCAAAATAAAATGTTTCCATTTCAAGTTGGGCTTTTGTTAGGTGGTGTTACAGAAGAGGAAGGCCCTGTTCTTTTGAATATAAGTGCCTATGGGTCAATATTACCTGGAAAGTTTTGTGCTGTTGGTTCTGGACAAGGATTTTCTTACGGAGTTTTAGAAGCAAAGTATGAGGAGAATTTAACAATCTCAAAGGGGAAAGAAATAATTAAAAAAGCTATAACTAGTTCTATCATACGCGATATGTATTCGGGAAACGGGATAGATATTGTAGTCATTAGAAAAAAAAGTTTTGAGCGTGAATTTATCCCAATATAAGTCTTATTTTTCTAAAATTTTTTTTAAACCCTTACACCCTAAATTAACCACCCTTATTTATAGGAGATTTTTGATATTTATCCTATCCAATCTTTAATGCTGACATTATTTTGTTTATCTTTGAGAAAATGGATGTCCTAGCCTTTTTTTGCTAATGAAATTGATATCGTAGTTATTAAAAACGAAGGTTCTGATAAGCGAGAATCTATTTCTATCCTAAAACTTCCTTTATTTATTTTATTGTCGTTTTTATCTTCCTATTTAAGTTTTTCCTTCGATCTCTATCGAAAAAAAGAAAATATTTAATAAGAGTAATAGCATATTTTTATCAAAATATTGACATTCTAAAGATTGAAGGATTATCTCTGAAATATTATAGATTATCATTTTATATAAGAAAATATCAAAATTCAGTTACCATAGGCGTAAAATTACATGTCATATCGAATTTTAGTGGATTTGTCTCATAATGAGAACGTAGTGGAGTTCCCGGATTTTGCGACGGAAGAGGATTATGAGGTAGAATATCTAGATAAGGGAGAAGGACCAATAGAATTTGAAAATCTTGAAGATTGTGACATTCTTTTTCTTGGAAATATTCAACATTCAAAAGACAGAAAAGCAGACAAGTTTACCCAAAAAGAATTACAAGCTATCAAAAAGTTTGTTGGAGATGGTGGTGGCTTGTTCTTAACAAGTGGAGAGGGGGGAGACAGAGATTGTTCCATGAAAATGGGATCTCTTAGAGTATTATATAAGGTGACAGGTGTTCGAAGATTCTGGAATGGGATTATTCAAGAAGCTTCATCGAATTATCTTATAAAAAAAAACAATATATTAATAACAGAGTTATTTAATCATCCTATAACAAAAGGGGTTACAGAAGTAGTTTTGCCAAATAGCACCTTTTTTACAATCACAGAAGAGGATGTAGAAGATATAATTGTAACCTCCCAGAAAGCTGAATTTAAATATTTGGTGGATGGCGATATCGGTGCCATTGGACCAGTACCAATCTGTGTTGTTTCTAAATTCTATAACGGTAGATGCCTTAGTATTGGCTCCTCAGATTGGCTATTAGAAGATGATTTTGGTTTAGATGCTGGAGATAATCTTAAGTTTCTATCAAATATTCTTGAATGGCTCTCTTTTGAAATATAGTCAATTATTCAAAATCCTACTTGTTATGGTTTTTCGACTACTTCGACCGGATTCTATTTCAGTATGGGAAGATGTAGAAATTATCAAGAGATTTTCAAGGTATAAAGGTATTATTGATGGAAATCAGATTGCACGATATTTAATAGCTAAAGGTATAGAATGCAAGTTTAAACTAAGTGATCCTATTGAAAAGCTTGAGGGATTATTAAAAGAAAAGTCAAATGAATTTAATGAACTTCTAAATGAAGATCCATTGGATTTGAAAAACCGAGTTGTCCAGGAAATTAATTATATAACGCTCGCCGAAACAATTGCAAATAAATATCTTGAAAAATGCATTTTTTGTGAAAGGAAGTGTGAAGCTAATAGATTTAATGGAGATAAGGGGAACTGCCTTATACCGAAAGAGTCATATATTTCATCCGTTTTCTTACATATGGGTGAGGAGGCACCATTAATTCCTAGCGGGACGATATTTTTTCAAGGGTGTAATTTCACTTGTGTCTTCTGCCAAAACTACGATATCTCTCAGAAATGGAAAAAGGGGAATATTGAAGATGTTGCTCAGAAGGTCGATACAAAAACATTAGCAGATATTGCTGATAAATTAGTTGAAAAGGGCGCACTCAATATTAATTACGTTGGAGGTGACCCAATCCCAAATATCCACACGATAATAGGAAGTTTAAATTATCAAAAAAAAAATATATGTCAATTATGGAACTCAAATTTTTATTTAACTGATAAAGCTTTATCTCTAATTATCGATTTAATTGATTTTTGGCTTCCAGACTGGAAGTATGGAAATAATGCCTGCGCCATGAAATATTCCGGTATCGTAAATTATTTTGATGTTATATCCCGGAATCATAAACGGGTGCATGATGAGGCTAGTGGTGAAATTATAATCCGTCATCTTGTTATGCCTAGACATATCGAATGCTGTTCTAAACCTATTTTGGATTATATAGCAAAAGAACTTCCTAATGCAGTAGTAAACTTGATGTCTCAATATCGTCCACAGTGGAAATCTTTTGAATATCCTGAGATAAACCGCAGAATTAATTCACAAGAAATGCAAGAAGTTAGAGGATATGCGGATAAATTAGGAATTCTCTGGAAACCGGTTTCTTAATTTTGAAATCTTTTCTTGATATATATTAAATTAAAAAAAATTAGCAATAGAGGATTATTTTGACACTTTGACCCAAAGTATCCAAGAAAACAATATTTTTATTTAAAGATTAAAAATCTTATACTAGTAATAAGCTATTAAATTAATAGAATACCGACATTGGGGGAAATTAAAGCAGTTGAAAATCATGCTGAGATGCTAAGAATTATATATAAACCTGTATCATAAAGAATTCTCTTTATTAGAAAAATCTAAAAGTAATCAAATATTGTAAAACTTAACTTTTATTACTCTACTTTTGAAAAAATAAAGTAAATGACTCATTATGGCTCTCCAATTAGAAGATGTTAAGGGAATTGGTAAAAAAGTAGAAACTCTAAAAGACGCGGGGATAGACACAGTTGAAAAACTTGCAGAAGTTAAATTAGAAGATTTAATAGAATTGAAGGGTATTGGAAAAACTACAGCTCAAAAAATGATTGATAATGCTAAAAAATTAATGACAAAAGAAAAAGTTGTGCCGGATACAGAAAAGGAAACAGAAAAAGCCAATGCTAAAGAACTTGAAGAAGAAAAGAGAATTAAAGAAGAGATAAAAAAACTAGAAGAGAAAAAAGCACATTTACAAAATAAAAAAGTAGTGGAAGGAGATTTTATACTATTAAAAATAACTGCCCGGACGCAAAAAGGTAAGATATTTAGGGTCTCTTCAGAGGAGGATGCAAAAAAAGCGGGAATTTTTGAGGAAAAAAATGCTCAACAAGGATACTATACACCTGAATTTGTAATTGTGGGAAAAAAGGGATTTTTAAATGAAGGTCTAACCGAAACTATTAAAGACATGAATTATTTTGAGAAAAAATCGGTAAGAATTCCTCCTACTAAGGCATTTGGAAAGCGAGATCCTCAAAAAATTGAGAGAATTGGAATAGCTAAATTCAGAAAATTAAATGATGGTAAGAATCCAGAAATAGGGAAAGAGTTTGTTAAACAATCTCAAGGTCAAACTCAGAGAGGTACTATAACAAACATTGTTCAAGGTAGAGTTATTATTGATTATAATCATCCTCTAGCAGGACAAAGTGTTGATTATAACCTCGAGATCATTGATAAAATAGAAGAATTTGATGAAAAAATTGAATATTTTATGTTAAATAAGGGGATCCCGAAAGTAAATATCTCTGAATTTAAAGTTAATTATATTAAAAAAGAAAAAACCCTTGAAATTACAGTTCCTAAAATGTTTCTATTCCAGAACTTAACTTACGTTAAATTTGGCCTAGCTATGGACCTTCAAACACATATGGCTGAGGAAATTAATGATGTTAAGTTTATTGAAATTTTTGAAAAAATTCCTTTACCACCAACCCCTGCTGAATCAGTTCTACAAAAAGTTGAGGAACATAATAAGCAAGAAGACTTGAAAGAAGAAGAATAATTTTGCTTTATTTTGGTTTTCTTCTGATTAAGCTATTTTTATTTTCGATATCAATTCCTCTCTTTTCTTTTCTTTTTCTTTTTTAAATTCAGATTTCATTTTCTGATACTCTTTTTTTTTTCGCTGAAATTCCTTTCGTTTTTTTAAAGACTTATCTTTTTTTTGTAGGTAGTTTCTTTTTGCTCTCTTATATTCTTTTTTAGCATTTTTATATTCTTTTTTTTTTTGCTTGTTTTTCTTATATTTTTTTTTATTTTTTTGTCTTAGTTTTTTACTTTTTTTTTCGTTTCTTAATTCTTTTAGTTGTCTTTGAAACTTTTCAAATGATTCAAATTTTATTACTATAAATCCTAATTCCCTAGCGGGAACTAAATTTCGAATTTTATCATCTATAAAAACACATTTTTTGGGTTTTGTATCTAATTTTTTCAAGACATATTTGTATTGGTCCATGTCAGGTTTAATCAACCCGATTTCGTTTGATAAAAATAAATTATCAAAAATATCGTAGAAACCCTTAAGTAAATTTGATTTAGCATGAATAGCATGTGTATTGGACATTAAACTTACAATATACCCTGCTTTATGTAAACGCTCTATGATTTCTGCCATTTCTGAGGAAACACGTGTTACTTGAAAGTATAAATCAAACCAAAGTTCTAAGTAATAATCAACATTAACTTTTTTAGGTGGTAGTACTCCATCTCTTTGTTGGTATGGATAATAATATTTCTTAAAAATCTTTTCCAAAAACTCTCGAGAAGATTTTCTCCCAGAAGATAAATTTCTTTTAAGTTTCCTCATATGTGGATTCTCCATACGAGGGATTGTTATGTTTAAATCACATTCAATCATATCAAACACGTTTTTTAACACAAATGTTTTTTCTACTAACACCCCCCCAAAATCGAAGATGAAATGTTTTATCTTGTATAACCTAACTTTTTGCTTATTTCCATAGATCTTTGATTCAGAAATTTCTTCAGGAGAACTCATTACCTAAACCATGATAAATATGTAATTTTTCTATTAAATTTTAACCTTTAATTTTTCAAATTTGTTTAAAATTAGTTCACCTATCTTGGATATATAACTTGATTCATATTTCCATTTTGAAAACGCGGGGAATGAACCAGGGTCTACGATATATAGCTTATTGGTTCCCTTCTCCTTTACCATATCTAGATGACCGAATAAAGAGTCTCCATTTAAATATTTGCGCCATTTCACAATTGCCTTTTTGATATCATCTGGTGTACTAATCTTTTCCATGTCAACATGTTCATTAGATAATGGTGGTTTTATCAATGTGCAGATTTCATTACCGATAAAGTAAACTAGATAATGTTCTCCTATGATATACTTTTCAAGATATAGTATTTGGTTTTGATCGAAGTTTATGTCTTCTACATTATTAATTTTTAAAATTCCATGACTTCCAGAGCTCATTATAGGTTTTAAAATTAAGGGAAAATCTCGAGCTTGTAAAGACTTCTTCATTGTTTCTGGAGTTCCCATAAAGATCTCTGGAGCATTAAGTCCTGCTCTTTTAATTAAAAAATGAGATTCAATGCGGTTTTTTTGCATATAAGAAAGATTAGGATTAGGAATAACTGGTATATTATTTGCCTCTATATAATAAGCAGCGTATAGAAAGAATAATTTTTTCGATTTCAAAATAAAAAAATCATTTTCAAGGAGAGAAACGTTGATGTTTAGATTATTATGAGTATATATTTTAACTTCCCAATTTTTATTCTCAAAATATTCTTTTAATTTACCTGCCAGCATTTTTTTCCGTTTCGATAAGATTCCTATTTTCATGTGCGTGTTCTAAAACATTATTTTTTTGCTTGTTCTAATAAATAGTCTGCAACAATTTTTGCACCATTTTTAATGTAATTAAAATTCGGAGTACAGTTTATGTCAGTTAAATAAAACTTATCATCTGCTGATTTTAAAAAATCTAGTGATGTAATTTTTAAACCTGTCACTTCCATAGCTTTTAGACAATATTCTTCTAATTCAGATATTCTTTTTATCTCTTGTCTTGATTCAATTTTATTTGGGTTTTCCAAGACAGGTATCTGCTTATAAAAATACACATTTTCACCGATTCCATAAATTTTGTATTCCCAATCACTTTTTATAAATTTTTGGTAATAAAGAAATTGATACTTCTCTTCATCGCTCTCAATTTCATTTAATGCTCTTCTATCAGTAACCCTTATGAAACCATTTACTGTTTCTTTAAGTGGAGTGAATTTATCTTTCTTCTGATCTACAATATTTTTTATAATGAACTCCTTAAACGGCGGATTTCCGTCTTTAGGATTTAATGAAAAATCCGCTACCGGAATTCCTGCCTTTTTCAAATGAATGCTGTTCATGAATCTGTTAATTGCATACCAAATTGCCTTATAAGAATTTATAACAGGAATAGAGGTTTCCTCTTCAATAAACTTCACAAAACTTAGTACTAAGTCGCCTTTAGCCTTAACAAAAAAAATATCCTCTTTGAATGTTGAATTAGAACTGCGAAATAAATATGATTCCTCAACAAATATTTTAACATCAGCTATTGTATTTATGTATTTTAAGAATTCAGAAATTTTATGGTCCAAATGATATTTGTCAATAATTAAACCGATTTTTTTCACTTTATGTCCAAATTTGTAGTTTTATGAAAGGAAATATGTATTTCTTTGATATTACATTAATAAAAGTGATCTAATTTAAATAAAATCGATTCAAATTCTGAAAAATTTTGTTGTTACCTAATAAATAATGACTCTACTAAATCATTACATTTATATATAAAAATGAACATATATGATATCAAACCATAGGTTTTGATGATTTTAATGGCAAATAAGATAAATAGAATCTATATTGGCGCCATTTGTAATCGGGATTTGGATATCTTTGAGAAGCTAAAGAGTTTTTGTTATACGAATTATAATATTAAAGTTATAAATCTCTTAATAAAAGGTCTGAATCCTTTTAATATTAAAAAAAAAATTCAAAAAAAGATGAAAAAGTACGCGTTTTCCTTATTTATTGTTAAATTATTATCCCGTGACTCCAATCAAGTTATTTATGATACTCTTAATGAAATGGCTCCGAACATACCAGTATTAAATAGCTTAAACTCTGTCAGAATGTGCGAACATCGAAGTCAAACTTTTAACTTTATTGAACGAAGGTGTAAGAAGTTAAGCATTCCAAAATCGTATTATTCCATTCACGATGCAAGCATTGCCATTAAAAATGGGGTAAAAATTATGATTAAATTAGATACGCATAATATCCCAAATTTACCCAAAAATGATAGGATTATTGGAATTCCAAAGAATATATCCCAATTCAAAGAAATGGTAAAAAAATATAAAGAAGAACACCTTTTTTTCCAAGAATATTTAGGCAAATTTGATCTAATTTATAAAATATATGTTATTGATCGGTGGGCTGTTTCCATAACATCTCATAACCGTTTAACCCAAAATGAAAATTTATCACCATTAGAATTAGTCCATATTCGAGTACCTATTGATAAACAATTTAAAAGAAGAATCTTAAGGTTTGGAAGAAAAATTGGAATGACTACATTTGGTATAGATTATATAGTTAATAATGATGGAAATCCCTATATTGTTGATGTTAATGATTTCCCAAGCTTCCGAAGAGTCCCAGAAGCAATTAGTTTGTTATCTGACTACATATATAACACGATAACTAGTCGGCAAGTATTACTTAGAACTTTGGTTAAAGCAAAAAGCTAATCGCAAATTATACAATAGATTAAGAAAATTGTTAATTTAACGCTCTTTTTTATTTAAAATGAACTCCACCAGATTTTTTTTAGCAATAAAATCTTCTAATTGTACAGGAGGGTTTTTTGAGAAAAAAGAACACGCTGAACTAAGTGCTCCTCCAATTCTTCTATCTTTAGCAATTTTACTAACTCTGATACAATCTGCTATAATACCTGCTGAATTATTACCGTCTTCTACAAACATCGTAATATCAATTCTAACAGCTGCACCCCCAAAAATTCTTCCCTCTAACCTCATATAAGCTTCTTTTTGGTTTTTTAAGAAGGGAATATAATCTACAGCTGAAATCCGAGAATCTACAGTATCTTTGTTTGGAAGATTAGAAATTACAGATTCCGTTTTTGATTGACGTTTGCCTTCATCATACCTTAATCTTCCATCTGGTAACGGTGTTAATAAATTGCAAAAATCTGAAGAGCCCCCCCAATCTAATTGGATTGTGCGATCAAGAATAGCACCGCGCATTGGAAATAAATTTGCTAATCCTCTGTGTATAATTGTTGCCCCAATCTGAGATTTTACATCATCTCCAATTAGTGAAAGATTTAATTTCTTTGCTTTCTCATTAATTTCTGAATCCCTAGCAACAGGGGAAGGCATACCATTTACTACACAGGCTCCAGCATCAAGAACAGCATTAGCGTAGAATCTAACAGCATTATGACAACCGGTTGGAAGTAGAATTGCTGCGATATCAACATTCCTTTTTTTCATTTCTTTGCTAACATTAACTGCTATTTGATTATCATCAACGGGAATTATATTTTTAATGTTACTATCTAATCCATCCATTATTGGGCCTTTTAAAACTGGTGCGTCTAAGAATGCTGGTTGAAATAGTTTCATATTACAGTTCGGATCAGTAAATATAGCTTCACTTAAATCTCCTTCAACTTTATTTGAGTTAACATCGAAGCCTAAGACAAAATTGATATCATCAACACTATACTGATTAATTTCAGGTAGCATTCCAATTATTTCATCAGGATTTTTCTTATAATTCTCAATTCCTTGAACTAAGGCACTTGCAACATCCCCAATTCCGATGAGAGCACAGCGAATTTCTCTTGTGGGCATTTTACTTGATTTTTAAATATATTTGAGTATTTCAATTAATGTTTTTATCAACTAAGCATAAACAACATTGTAATGAATTTTTGGTTGCCATGATATACTTTATTATTAAATTATAATATTTAAATCATATTAAAATAAGAAATAGATATGTTTACTAATTAAAAAGATAAATTATATTTATTAAAATTTTAGATATTTAATTTATCAGCTTTTTTAGTAATAAAATTTAAAAGAACCATTTCTCACAAAACAGTTAGATTAAATTTAGTGTATTCCTTCTGTCAAAGAATAAAGGATGAATAGAGATCGGAAATTGAAAAAAACTCTGTAAGAAGGAAGATTTAAGAATATTAACCACATTTTTATTGATTAATATGGTTAAAAAAATTGTATTTTCAGCAAGGCAAGATCATGAAGTAATTAGCCTCTTTGCTCAAAAATTAAGGGAAATCAAAGATATTGAATTAACACTACATGATCCTACTAAGGAATTCTTTAATCTTTTTAATATCCCTGAATTTATTAAGAATGCGGATTTAATTATAGTGAAAGTTAGGAATGAATGTTCAATTGATCTACTTCATTTCGCTAAACTTTATAACATTCCTACTGTACATGACGTTGATACAGTCTTAATGTGCAAAAATAAGATCTCCCTTGATTTTGCCTTAAGAAAAGCCCTAAATGACCACTCAGCAAGTTTACAGAAATTTTTGATGCCTAATTCATGGAATCAATCTTTAAGAGATATTGATAAATTTAAGGAATGGGCTTCCCCCAAATTACCAATTGTCATTAAAAGCCATTATCAACATGATAAATATAACCGATTTAATTTCCTCGTTCAAAAAATTGAAGATATAGATATTTTTTGTGAAAAATATAAGATATTCTTATATTATGATGTTTATGTTCAAAAGTTCATAGAATGTGATGGATATGAACGTAAAATATATGTGATAGGAGATGAAGTTTTTGGGATAAAAAGGGAAAATCCTATCTATATTTATCTAAGAGAAAAGCCAGAGAAAATTGATGTGGATCTTATTAAACGAGAAAAATTTAATATTAATGAAGATATTATAACCCTTGCTAAAATTCTTTCTCAAGAGTTAAAAGTAAAGATCTTTGGGTTTGATCTAATTCAACCTATAAATCATGAGAAGTACTATCTTATTGATTTAAACGATTTCTCAGGATTTAGAGGTCTTAAAGACATTGGTAATGTCTTTCAAAATTTTATTAAAGAATATATCTCTTCACTTTAGGGTATTAAAATAAAAGGAATTATAATACCAAAGGCGACTATCCCAAACAAAATACAGAAGTATCCAAAACTAAGCTTTTGGGCAATTCTTAATAAAAGTTCTATAGTAAAATAGCCAACTATAAAGCTAATAAAAGTTGTAATTAAAATTACGAATGGTTCAAGCATACCGAAAATTGAGCCTCCTCCAAAAACTATGTCTACAATAATGGAAGCAAAAGCTACAGGAACAGACATAAGAAAACTGAGACGAAGTGCGCTATCTTGATTATAGTTTTCTAATATTATCACTGACACACTGACTCCCGAGCGAGAAATACCTGGTAGTATTGAAAACCCCTGAACTATACCTGATACCACACTATCTCTTTGGATTTTCTTTTTTTGAATATCATCTAGAGTATTTTCACCATAAATCTTTCTAGTTTTAAGTAAAACAATCCCTGTTATAATTAAAAAACCAGAAATAAATAGAGTGATAATATATCTTTGAACAGCAGTAAAAATATCTATTATTAATATTTTGAAAATAAAGTAGAGTGGTAAAGCAGTAAGTCCGGTACCTAAAGTTGCGTAAATCAACCAATTTCTTCTTTTTATATCAATTTCATCAACCTTAAAGGTATTAGGAACAAAGGATTTAAAAATCTTAAAAAAATCAGCTCTAAATTTAAATAACACTGCAAGAGTTGTCCCAAAGTGTAACCAAATAGCAAGACTAAATGATTCCTCAGCAGATATGCCAAAAACATTCATTCCTACTATAAAAGTCTGACCGCTGGACGAAATTGGAAGCCATTCAAAAAAACCTTGTAATATAGCAATGATTATATATTCGATCATTTTTTAAAATGAATATTTATTTAAACCCTTTAATAAACTTTCAATAATTTCATCACGAGCAACCCTAAAGCCTTCTAATTCCTTCATGCACGGATCTTCTATATTTCCATTTTCTCCAGCGAATTCTTTTATTGTTAAAATTTTTCTACTATTCAACTTAATTGAATTATAGATTTCTTTCTTGTGCTTTTCTGTTAATGTTAGGATTAGATCTATATTCTCAAAAAATTCAGGGTGCCTTTTTAAATCAACAGATAAAGCATTTTCCGATAGTTCAATTCCCATCTCTTTCATAGCTAGTTTTGCATCCATTGATATCGCCATCCCATCTCTGGCATGAGACGAAATACCGCCGGATTTAACAATTATATCTAATTTCTTCCTAAAGAAAAAATCAAGTAAAAAACCTTCCGCCATTCTACTACGTGCTGTATTAACACTACAAACGATCAAAATTGAGTGATAGGGAAATTTAACCATTACTTAAATGAAAAGATTGATGTAAAAAAACTATTTTCATTTAAAGCTATCTTGAAATGAAACGAATTTTATACCTTTTTTATTCATGTTTCCCAACGACTTTGAAATATTTCCTGGAGGAAGATCGATTCCTTTTGTCAGATCTACTATAAAAAACACTTCAAAATTAAAATCAACAGCATCCATAGCAGAAAAATAACAACAATAATCTAAAGCTAAACCACATACATAAATTCTATTAATTTTTAAAGATTTTAGATACCCGGCTAACCCTGTTTCAGTTTTTTTATCATTTTCAAGAAAAGCTGAATAACTATCCACGTTTAAGTTTGTACCTTTTCTAATTGTACAACTAGCTAAGTCAGTGTTTAAATTTTTGTGAAATTTTGATCCTTCAGTGCCTTGAACACAATGATCTGGCCATAGAATTGGGCCAATAGCTCCATTTTCTGATTGGAATTCATCACCCGGATTTTTTCCGGGATAAACACTTGCAAAGGATTTATGCCCTGGAGGATGCCAATCCTGAGTTAATATGACATTTCTGCAAATCTTCTTAAAATTATTTGCTACTTTATTAATTCCATCAATTATCAAATTTCCATCTTCAACAGGTAAAGCTCCACCTGAAACAAAATCATTCTGTAAGTCTACAATTATTAAAGCATCTTTCTTCTCTATCTTTACGTTTTTTTTAATCTTAATGTTATCCATAAAAGTCATTACACCTAATTAATTGATATTTTCCCGGAAAACATGAATAGAAATGAATAGGTACCACGTAAATACGCTAAAAATTACGATCCATTCAAAGAGAGGCATAATAAAATAAATATTTCTTCCAAAAGCATATACGGGTGATGTTTCAGGAAATAAATTACAGAAGTTAACTATAAAAAATGGAATTAAATAAAAAAGTAAAAATCCACTTATTAAAAAACTAAAATTTGAGATTGATTTTGAAAATCTAGAATTTTTTAACATCAACAAACCAAAAAGAAGACATACTACTGCCCCACCAAGCCAACTTAAGAGTGCAAATAAGCCATGTAAGGTACTGTTAAGAGTGTTTCTACCTGAAAAAGTTCCTGCTAACATAGCAGCAACTGAAGTAAAAATACCACATGCAACTGCTAGCTTTCGTAGATGATCATTTATAGTTTCAGCTTTTAATAACCTCCCAAACTTGATAAAAAATGGAATTGCTAGATTATAGGAAATTATAAATCCAATTCTCATGAACCCTCCACCAGGATGGTGAGTTAAAACACTTATAGACCACTTCCACATAAAATATTCAGGGGAAATTATAATAGCGACAATATTGCATAAGAATCCGACGATAAACACCATTATTCCGAAAACATAAATTGAGATTTCTTTGAAAATAACCTTGTAGAGGATCGAAAATGTACTTAGATAGATAATAAATAATAAGATTAGAGCAAATGTTAAGCTAATTTCATCATTTTTTTCAGATATTATATTGAATGGGATCAAGTAAATTATTATGAATAATACTTGATGGAGTATCAGTATGAATAATGAAACGTTTTTTCTCATAATAGATAGCCTACTTCCAATCACTTAAAAAAATTACTATAGCAAATTAAAGAAGGATCTCTCTTTTAAAAAATTAAGTCTATTTGGCCAGTAGGTATGTAGAGACCATAAAATACCAAAAAATTAGAGCAAAAGTATTAATCCATTCTACTAGTGGTAAAATCATTACGACCTCTTTTATTCCAGGGGAGTAATACAGAATAAACAATACTATCATAAAAGATAGACTACTAGAAACAATGAAACCAACATAAGCAATGATTTTAGGATATTTTAACTCTTTTAACATTAAAATACTAAAAAGAGTGATATAACCTATACCTGATAGCCAACTAATTACTGCCGATACTCCATGTATTAAGTCTATTATAGGATAAGATCCACAAAAGATTCCTAAATTCATAAAACTCACACAAGAAATTATTGCAAATAATATAGCCCATTTTTTAATGATTGGATTAGTAGATTCTTCATCGAGTGTTTGAATAACACATAATACAAAAATCAATGCAAAAATACCGGATAAAGCAGTACCAAATTGGAAAAATAATCCCCCCGGACCTATACACAGATAACTTACAGAATTTCTCAGAAAATTATATCCCGGAAATAAAATTAAAGCAATAATATCCCCTATTAAACCAAAAGTAATTGATAAAATGCCAAATATCCCACCAATCTTAGTATAACTTTTTAGGTTATTTTCCATATATGCTCAAGACAAAAATGAAATTATAATTAATAGGAATATGTCATGGATTTGTAAAAGTTGTCATCAAATTTTTCTGAAAAACAACTATTGTATTAAAAAAGAGCTTACTTTTAAAGATTATATTTGTGAGTCTTGAAAAAAAGATTAATTCGAATTTGGTAACCGAATTGTAAAAGTTGATCCCTTATTTCTTCCTTCTGAAACTACTAAAATACTTCCATTATGTAATTCTATAATTTCTTTTGAGATATATAATCCCAATCCTGAACCCTCATTCTCGATGTCTAATCTTTTTATATCCCTATTAAATTTCTTAAACTTTTGAAATAAAAGCTCTTTCTCTTTCTTTGTTAACCCTACTCCTGTATCTTTTATTGAAATTTCAACCGATTTACTAGTGATCCTTGAATTAATGTAAATTTTTCCTTCGGGAGGTGTGTTTTTTATTGCATTAGTAAGGAGATTATTCATTACTTGCTCGATTCTAATTCTATCTATTTCTAAGTTAATTTCTTCTTGTAGTTCATTTCTAATACAAATACTTCTTTCATTCGCCAAATACATTAAATCTGTAATACATTCATTTATTAGCTGTGTTAAGTTTTCTTTCTTGAAATGCAAATTCAAATTATCTGATTCTACGTTTGATACATCAAGCAAATTTTCGATTAATTGTTTTAATTTCCGTCCTCCTCGATGAATAATTTTTAAAAAATCTAAAACTTCTCCATCTAATCGTTCTCCGTAGTCACGTATAAGAAATTGAGATGCTGCATAAATAGAACTCAGAGGTGTTTTAAATTCATGAGATGCTTTAGTTATTAATTCACTTTTAATTTGACTTAATTCCCTTAGTTCCTTATTTTCAGCTATAATTTTATTTTCAGCATTCTTACGCTTGGTTATATCTCGAATAAACAAAAGTAGTTTTCCTTCCCCATCTTTATCAATGAATAATTTTCCATTAGTTTCTGATATGAAATAATGACCAAGCTTGTGTTTAATCCTTGTTTCTATAAAACATTCGCCTGTTTTAAAACCTTCAAGTAACAATTTTGTTGTCTTCTCACGATCATCTGGATGTATTAGATCAATTCCACTTTTTCCAATCAATTCACTAACACTATAACCACCTATTTCTAAAAGAGGGATTTCATTTATATATACTAATTGAAAGGTTTTGTTTATAATTGAAATAATATCAGTTGCATTTTCAGAAATCAATCTAGATTTTTCTTCTGACAATCTTAAATTATGTTCTATCTTTTTTTGAATAGTTAAATCTCTTATTACAATAATAAATTTTTCTGTTCCATTGACATTAACATATTTTCCCCTGGCAGAGACAAATATATTATCACCATTTTTATGGACGAGTCTATAGATCGAGACTGAAATCATAGTTTTAGTTTTAAAGGCGTTTTTCATCGAATCTGCTATTATTGAAACGTCATCTCGATAAATAAATTTAAGCGCATTTGTACCAATAAGTTCATGAGGGTGATAACCAATTAAATCGAAGCATTGAGGGCTTACATAAGTTACTACCCCTTTCAAGTCGACTTCTAATATAATATCAATAAGGTCGTTAATCAGACTTCTATATTTCTCTTCTGAATACCTTAATTTCTGTTCTGTCTCCTTTCTACGGGTTATATCTCTTGATATAATAATTGCTTTTCTTTTTCCATTAGCATCAATGAAAGTTCTTCCCTTACTTTCAAGACAAATGTAATTCCCATCTTTATGTTTTACTCTAATTTCATTTTTTCCTTCCCCGTTCTTAAAACCTTTCTTTAAAGTGTTAATGGCTAATTCATGATCATCCGGATGAAAAGGAAGTAATGGACTTTTTCCAATTATATCTTCTTTAGAATAACCCAACAAATCAAGGTAAGCTTTTTCATTAATATATTCAGGAACAAATTTATCGTTTATAATTGTAATTAGATCATATGCGTTATCTAGCATTAATTTATATTTTTCTTCTGACTCTTTGAGTATATTTTCCTTTCTACCGGGATTTGGTGTCATCTTATTTATATTCACTATTTCCTTTTTTTTTATTGGTAGTTTAATCTCGGATGTTCTGCTTAAAAACATCCTCTTTAAGTATTGATAAAGATGCGGGAATTTTATCCCCTAAAAATGAGATTTCATTATTGGGAATATGGTAATGATAATAATTTAGGGTTATATTTGTATCGAAAGAGCCTTTTGTTCTTATATATGATACGAAATAAGATTTTACAGTTATCTTTAAGAGGGTTGTTTCAAAAAATTTTAATTGTCTACTCTAATTATTATAATTATATTCGTTCGAAGAACTCGAAACTAGGTAGATTCTCAAAAATCAAGCGCTCGTAGTATAGTGGTAATATGCTGGCTTCCCAAGTCAGCGTCCCGGGTTCAATTCCCGGCGGGCGCATATATTATCTTCTTATCTCAAGATTTCTTAAAAAGAATTAAGTATTAAATTGATAATGTCAGAATATAACGTAGTATATGACTAATTTCCTAAATTTTCTAAAAATGTGGCTGAAGGTAATGGAGTGCCTTCGATTTCTTTGCAAAGCTGTGAAATTTCACCGAATAAGAAAGCTGCTTTATCAAAAGTACCATTTTTTTTGTACTTCTTTGCTTCATCTAATTCTAGCATTCGTGCCATTAAAGGGCTAAATAGCTGTAGGATCTCGTAAACATTATCCAAAAGGCTTTTAACATTCTTTAAGAGGTCTTCATTTGACAACATTTTTATTTTTTCTCCTTAAAACAAAAATTTTCTAATTTAATTATTATTTATCTTTCTCTAATTATAAATGAATGCTTTAGATTTTAAAAGCTCATCGTTACATACAAATGTGAGAATTGTTATTATTCATACCATTTTTGTGGCAAAATAAATTAAGAAAAGATAATTTTGACTCTTTTTTTAACATTTTTATAAAAACTTGTTTACACGATATCATGAAATTTATCAAGAATTCAATTAAATATTATTTTGTGGGTAAAAAATGAGAGTAATTTGAGTAATAATTTAAGACTTTTTACTTTATTAAAGGAATATTATTCAAAAAAATTCCAAAATTATATTAGTTAAGTATATTGCGCCGGCACATTGGCTTTTAGGTTATATTCCATCAATATTGTTTGTTGCCAAATACACTTTTAATAAATTTATAGCTTGATGCTCGATTTCATTAGATAAATGTAAATCTACAATATACAGAGGAATAAATGTTATTGGATTAACATTATGAGTTAGTAAAGTCTTGACGAGTTATAATCATGTCCAAACATTTGAATTTCTTAATTTACATACTGAATATTCATTTTATTTTATCTTTCCAATCTTTTTTATTAAATCTCGCATATGTAAATTATTATAAATGAATGCTTTAAATTTTATAAGCTCATCGTTACATACAAATTTAATTACTGAATTTAAAGATAAAATAATTTTGACTCTTTTTTTAACCTTTTTATAAAAATATCCAAAAAGCAGAGTCAAAAAAGTATATTTCAAGATAAAATTTACATACAAAACATAAAAGTAGTCACACAAACTTATATAAAATATACCTTTGTACACAAATTAAAAATTTAATTATAGACTAAGTTTTAACCCTTAACCTTATCAATTTTGGTGAAGTTTTTTGCCGTTGAAGGCGTAAAGAACTTTTTTCTACTCTCAATTTAATTAAATGTTAAACTAATTTTTGCAGGTTGTTAAAAAGGTGAAGATTTATAAAGTTATATTGAAATAAAGATAGTGACAATGAGTTCGGAAAAAGATTTTAAAATTAATGAATATCTTAGTCTAAGCTTAAAAAATGGAAAAACATATATTAATGTCTCTGGAAAGGAATTCAAGCAATGTAAGTACGTGTTAATCAATATCCCCGTTGATAAAATAAATCAATACTCCTCTATAAGTTCCATTGATGAAGTGTTGGACAAACTAGGCCACTCTCTTGAAACTGCACCAGAGTTAATCCCTCCCGAGGTAGAATTCTGGGCACACTCCTCTAACCTTCAAGCGTGGGCAGAGAACGATTATAATACCGACATATTAGATTCATTACTGGCATTTCCTCTACTAAAAAGGCTTACACAAGAAGGGGATCTACGAGCTAAAGAGGTCTTTAAAGAGGAGATCGCAAAAAGGTTAATGAGAGGGGAAATACGTTTAGCCAATTATCTTTTCGATTTGGAAATCATAAATTATCTTACTGAAGAAGAATTGAGCTCAATCGTGTCTTCGGAAGGATGTGGTCTATTCGAAGAAATATTTTGTACCTATAAAAGGAGCGATTCTGAGAATTTCTCTGAAGCTATTAGCCTTTATCACAAAATAGGGAAATATTTATTATACCCAATTGAAAGGAAATTATATCAAATCCTCGATACTAAAAATATTGAAGAATTAGGTATCTTTATCAATTATAGGATGATAGATATACTTTCGGATGAGGATATTTTATCCCTTTTTGAACCACCGATGGAATTGTTACCCGCTATAATAAAAATTCTTAATAATCTTGAAACTCAAGTATTTAAAATTGTAGAGGAGGGGCTTCTATCAGAAAAAGTTGAAAATATTCTTGGAAAAAAGATTAGGAAGAAACTTCTGAATATAATAATAGAGGGAGAAGTAAAATATGATCTATTATGGGAATTGAACTTGTTAAAACATCTAAAAAAAGAAGAAGAATATAATTTATTAAAACAAAATTAAATGTTATAGTATAAAAGTTATAGTAATGAACTACTTAAAAGCTTATAAATTGTTGAAAGATCATTTGTGTGGAATATATTTCTTATGGCAATAAACAATTTATCTTGCATAACAAATTTATAGCTTGATGCTCGATTTCATTAGATAAATGTAAATCTACAATATGCAGAGGAATAAATGTTATTGGATTAACATTATGAGTTACTAAGGTCTTGACGAGTTATAATCATGCCCAAACATTTGAATTTCTTAATTTACATACTGAATATTCATTTTAATTTATCTTTCCAATCTTTTTTATTAAATCTCGCATATGTAAATTGCCCATTCCAAACTTACATCTAAAAGAAAGCATCAAAATCAAATTGAATTTTATACCATTAATTTCCATAAAGTTTGAGATGAATTTTTGATTATTTTCTAATTCAAGATACATTTTATTTACAGAAACTAAATTTTTCTCACTTCTCGCTTCAAATTCTTTCATTGTATTAAAAAGAGTATCTTCAGGAAAGGAAGAATACAAAACTTTTCCTTCAATTGTAAGGATCGAACAACCTAAAACTTCTTTATCGTCAACGCTATTACGTAATAATTGAATAACATTTTGAAAAATTGGTGAAGAACTAAATTCTTTTACACTATCGTTATCCTGTTCATCTAATGGCAAGGAACTTTCATAAAGTTCCATGTGGTTGAATTCAAAATCAACATTTTGATACCCTCGAATCTTGAAATTCTTATCAACAAAAGATTGAAAACTATGTTCACAACATAACCCTGAAGGAATTGAAATCGTTGTCAGCTGTTTACTTAGATTTACAACTTTTCTCGGTATCTTTAATTCCTTAATAGTTTTACATTTTGGGCAAACTATTATAATATCCTCTAATAGATTTTCATTATTAGGATCTGCAGCTTGTATTGTCATGCTAGTTATAATTTTATACACAAAAAACTATTTCTGTTAACAATTTGTGTGTACTCTTTTTTTTTAGTATGTAAAATATAATAACAAATATTAATTGTTTATTTAATATGTTTTTTGGAACATATAAATGTTTGTCAAACTCAAAACTATATCAAAATGGTAAGAAATCGGAAGAATATTGATTTTCAATAAAAAATAATATTTGTAAATAATGAAAAAATAATATGATAGTCGGAACTTTATATATATTTTTATTTAATTAGAATG
>CAZRBD010000004.1:0-5620 GCA_964598265.1 uncultured archaeon | reverse complement strand
CACTCTTGGGAGCGGTGGAAGTTGCCGGCACCAATATGTCCCACCCTGGGTTCAATGACAATATCAGCCTCCTTCAGGCTAGACATCACCAATGAATAAGTGCCAATGTATATAGATTGCATTATGATATTAATGATATTGGGCTCTTTGGGACTCTCCGTCCTCTCCTTGTCCACCCGACGAGCCCGCTCAGCCACATCAGGTATTACATTCACAGCAATGACAAAATCTGCCCCCATCCGTTTAACCACGCTCACCGGCACCGGATTCACCAGACCGCCATCAACCAGATACCTACCTTTCCATTTAACTACGGTAAATACTGCCGGAATAGAAATACTGGCTCTCATCGCTTCCAGCACCGAACCTTGGTCAATTACAACTTCTTCGCCAGTGTCTATATCAGTAGTCACACAGGCCAAAGGTATTTTTAAATCACTAAATTTTAATTTTTTCCAGTTAATAGTAATATTAATAGTATCTAAAATATCAATAGTGAAATTATTTACATCATCTATTGATATATCAATAGATGATGGTGTCAAAAGTAGAATATAAGAAAACAAATCAAATAAATGTTCTTTTATTGATTTAGATGATTCTAAAAATAGTATTTTCATAATAAAATTAGTAATATCTGATGGATTCATTTTAAAATTTTATATATATTTTTATTTAATTAGAATGTTTTATTTCTCATTAGAATAACAATGTTTTTCAATAAATTTAAATATGCTTACTTTTATAAATTTTTTAGTTCAAAATTAAGAAGAATGAGAAAAAAAACAAAAAAAGAATTATTTGACATCAAAATTCTTGATGTTCTTATATTGTTTTTACGTTTATCGATTAAAAAAAAGAATTTGTAAAACATAAGCATGAAGTTAATATGATATCAATGAATACGCCTGCTCAAAATACAACTCATAATTCAGAAAAACTGCAAATGCTTGGCTATGGATTATTGAGTATCAGAGAATTAAAAACTCTTGGAGATTATACTATAATTCTTCAAAAGGGCATAGGAGTTCCCTTGATACAGAATGTTATCGAATTATATAAGAAAGAAATAATTACTAAAAGAAAAGGTAACTCTATTATTCCATTAAATGACTTCACGCTCTTTATTCAATATTTTGAAAACTCTAATCAAGAAATTTCTGTTATAATCTATATGGAAGAGAAGGAAAGATCAGTTAACTTTCCTAAGCTTTATTTTTTGTCAAAAAAAATTAACAATAAAGTAAAATTACACGCTCCAGTCTCTGAAATAACAAGTTTATTTGAATCTGAGATTGAAATTCCTAGGAGTCCTGGTATTATTGCAGTATTTATAATCGGATCAGCTGGAAGCCCATTTATCTCGAAGATTAATAAGAAAAGGTCGAATATAGCTGATCATGAGGTACACATAGGGGGATTTATTTCAGCTTTACTTTCATTTTCAAATACAATTATTGGAGAGGAGACAGGTGCCAAGCTAAAGGAAATTAATTTTGGAAATCAACAATTCTACGTGATCAGTAAAAATGACGTTATTTTTGCTTTTTTGGTAGAAGATATGAATAGCTTATTACAGCGTTACATGTATTTGGTAAGTGACGAGTTTCTATACCAATTTAAAGATTATATTAAAGATTTTAATGGAGATGTAACTCCATTTTCAGATTTTGAGAATATTATTGATCAATATTTTATAATTTAAAGAATAGATGGGTTAAAAAAAAATGGCTCAAATACGAGAATATGACCAAGAAGTTGAACAAGTTTCAATCCTTACTTTTGAGATTGGATGGGAACAATTTGTTATTGACCTTCTCGATGTTAAGGAAATAATTCAAGCAGGTCAAATAAGAAAATTACCAAAAAGTCTGGATTTCATAGATGGAATCTATAATTATAGAGGAGAAATTATTCATGTAATTAATTTGAGGAAGAAGTTGGATTTGGACCAATATATTTTGTATGAATCAAAATACTCCTCTTTCAATCAGGATATGAATACATCAAAGACTTTCATTATAATACTAAAAGTTGATGGTGATCTTATTGGTTTTTATGTAGATTCAATAGTTGCAATCGATCACATACTTCCAAATGAGATCTTAGAGTTGAGTCCTATTTTTCAAACAAGTGTTGCTATGGAATTCATTAAAGGCATTATAAATTTTAAGGATAGACCAAGGGTGATGCTTAACTTGAGTATGATTTTTAGCGAAGTAGAGAAATTCAGGATTCAACAAGATTTATCATCATTAAAATAAAATCAAAAAAAAAGTAAATTCAGATAAATTAAGGAGTGAAAAATATGTCAAAGAATGAGAAAAAACGTATCCTAATTGTGGATGATGCGCAGTTTACGCGAAACATGCTGAAAAATATCATTAATAAAATCGATCAAGTTGAAGTAATCGGTGAAGCCTCAAACGGAGTCGAGGCAATTTCTTTATACAAGAAATTAAGCCCTGATTTAGTCACGATGGACTTAGTAATGCCAGAGAAAGGAGGTATCGAAGCTACAGAGGAGATTTTAAAAATTAATTCTAAAGCTTTGGTAGTTGTAGTCTCCGCTCTTGGGCAGGAAGCCCTAGTCCTCGAAGCGGCCAAGAAAGGGGCAAAGGATTTCATCCAAAAACCATTTAAGTCGGAGCAAATTTTGGAAGTTATGGATCGCATACTCAAGAATAAAAAAACCGAAAAATAGTAAATTTATTTTCATTGAAAAAAGAAGGTGATTAAGTGCCATCAGAAGAAAAAGTGTCAAAAGAAGATATTAAGTTATTTATAAGCGAATCTGAAGATCTGATTCAAAAGACAGAAGAAGAAATTTTTAAGATAGAAGAAAGACCAGACGATATTAAACCAATTCAGGAACTTTTCTTTACATTTCATACACTAAAAGGTCTTAACGCAATGGCCGGATTTGATAATTTAGCCAAATTTTGTCATCATTTTGAATCTTTTTTAGATAGCGCTAAAGAGAAAAGGATTCCAATAAGTAAGAGATCTGATTTTGTAGATATGTTATTCGAATCTCTCGATATATTAAGAAAAGTTTTAAAAAGAGTGAAACAGGGAGATATGAGTGATATTGATGCTGCTTTTGTTGAAGATATCGAAGGGAGCTTTGAGGATTTTGAAAATGAATATGACATCACATTCATCCAAGCATTATCTATAGAAGAAATTTCACAAATTGCAGAGCAAAAGCAAAACAAGTCATATAAGATATATATTCGAATTGAAGAAACTTGTGTTTTCAAAAAAGTCAGGTTATTCATAATCTTTAGAGCTTTAAGTGGAAGAGGTAAAATTTGTTGGACTAATCCTGCTCCGGAAACCTTGGAAAAGGCAATAAAAAAAAATGATTTTGAGATCTTTTTTATAAGTACGCAAAATAAAGCAAATATTTCTCACATTATTGATGAAATCCTTGAGATTGAAAGTTTTGTTATAACCCCACTAAAAACTAAAGAATTCATCCAAATTATTAAAAAATTAAAAGAAAAATGGGAAGAAGAAAGACCAAAACCTATTTATAACGAACCTGAAGTAGAGATAATTGATAATATTGACGATGATAATGAGGAAGAGCGGGTAGAGCACATTTTAGATGATTTTTCAGATGAAACTGCAAAAATAACAAATATAAAGATTAATATTGAATATATAGAAGAACTAATGAATTATTTTGGTGAGTTGGTGGTAATGAAGAACCATATAAGCCAACTTCTTAAAGAGAAGCAAGATAGGACAATTTCAAGACTATTTGATCAAATGGATAAACCCTATTTAGATATTCAAGAAATATTATTTAGATTAAAATTAGTAAGAGTCGAATCGACGTTCAGAAAATACAAGAGATTGGTCCGGGATGTGGCAAATGAAACAGGTAAAAAACTGAAATTAGTTCTAGAAGGAACTAATGTTGAAATTGATCGAAAAATATTAGAAGAACTTAATTCTCCATTGGTACATCTAATCCGAAATGCTATTTATCATGGAATAGAGTTACCAAGAGAAAGAGTGAAAAAAATGAAAGATGAATTTGGTACTTTAAAGCTAAGAACATTCAGAAGAGCAGGATCAATTTACATTGAAGTGATAGATGATGGTGCAGGTATTAATTATGATAAAGTTAGGGCTAAAGTTGTGAAAAAAGGATATTACAATGATATTGAGGTAAAAGAGCTAGATGATGAAGAGCTCCATAAATTTATTCTTATGCCTGGTTTTTCTACTCTATCAGAAGCTGATATTATCTCAGGTAGAGGAATAGGACTAGCTATTGTCGCTGAAAAAATTAAAGATTTGGGCGGTGACTTTACAATTCAATCAGAAAAAGACGTTGGGACTAAATTCACATTAATTGTACCATTTACACGGGCAATATTAAGAGCTCAACTAATACAAGTTACCGATGATCTCTTTGCTATTCCGACCGAAAACATAAAACAAATTTATTTTTTCAACCCGAATTTGGTTGAATATGAAGATGGCGAGCAATTTTACAGAATTAATACAAAAAAGTTGCCAATTATATATTTAGATGAATATTTAGAGATGGCTCAAAAAACTTCGGAGAATTCTTATAAGAGAATTGCTATTTGGTGTCAAAGAGATGAAGAAAATTCAGCTGTCTTTATAGCAGATAAACAATTACAACAATTAGATGTGGTAGTGAAACCTTTTAAATCAAATTTTTCTGATTCTCGCGATATTTTAGGTAGTACCATAACCGGGGAGGGTTCAATTTGTCTCATCATTGATGTATTAAATATAATGTATACAAAACTAAATGAAAATTTATTAAAAAATTAAATATTTTTTTTGAAGAATATTAAACAGATAATGATTACATTGGAGTAAAAATAAAATGGGATTTAAAATAGTAGATAATAATGATTTAAAAACAAAAATGAGTCCAAATTTTCTTGGCATGCCTATAAGAGAAGGAGGAAAACTAGTTGAAAAAACCTATCGAAAGAATGAAATCGAATCAAGTTACACTGGTTTGTTTTCTGAAATATTGATTTTGAATGAAGAATTTTTAGATTTCCATTATAGTACTGATGGAAGAAGAAATTCTTCTGAAGGTAATGGAAATATCTCAATATTTAATAATTCAATTAAAGATAGATTATGGGATGCAAAATTACAATTTTCAGGCTCTCAATTTAATGATCAAAATATTGAAAATAATATTGAATTAGGTATTTTTGAACCTAATTCAAATAAAGTGCTCAAATACGATATAGTAAGTCCAGAAGAATTACCAGATTTGGTAAAAGTTTATGAGAATATTGAGAATTTGACTGAAGACCTGAATTTTAGTACCAATTCTCTTAGCGACTCAAATCTAAACGAAAATAGGGTTAGGAACCATCTTTTACTATTAGAGCGAGAAAATAAAATCAAATTCTCAATTTCCATAGCAAATGTTTCAAATTCTATTCTCGAAAAAATTAAATTTAAGAAGTATTTTCCTAATAATTTTTATGATACTGAAGTTGAGAGCGAAAAAATTAAAGATTTTAAAATAACTAAAACTTTTATTGAATGTCCACTGCCTAATTTAAAACCTGGTGAAACATTAGAAATAATTATCCTTTCTAAAGTG
>CAZRBD010000003.1:0-62311 GCA_964598265.1 uncultured archaeon | reverse complement strand
ATATTTCTTATCTTCTACTAAAATTTGAATATTATCTGGATTGACATCTAATGATTTTACCTTTGCTCCTGTATATGTAGCAAATTTAAAGAATTTTCCTTCATACCATATTGCACTTAAAAATCCATTAAATCGCATTCTGAGGAAAGGTATCTTAGCAATTGAAAACATAAAGGAAAGATTTTGATTTGAAAAGTGATTTGATTGTGTCCAAATCCATGCTACAGGAAAGGATTTACCCCAATCTTTTTCGATATATCCTTTCCCATTTTTAAAATTCACAATTTCTCCATTAATTGAAATTTTACCATGTATCTTATGATTCATACTCACTACAGCATGATAGGTTTCTAAAAATGGTATATATGAAAGCCATCCCATTGCTCCCGGTTGTAAGAATTTTTTAGGCCAAGGAAATGGATCAATATAATTAAGATCTCCTGTAATTTTATATCCCTGTTGGTCAATATCAAGGTGACTTCGCTCCAATGAGAAATAATTTTTTCCAATAGAAATCTCAAATTTTTTGTTTGATAAATTTTTAAACTCTTCTATAGGAAACTTAAAATATTCAGTTGTTGCATTAACCGCGTCAAAAAATTGGATAGCACAATGTGAAGTTAGTTCTTTTCGATTCAATGCTATGGTTGGAATAATAGCGTATATATGTTCTTCTGACGCATCAACAATTTTATGATACCACCCTTCAAAATAGGATTTTTTCTTCAAGTTTCCTTGAAATACTTCAGGGTTGCTTCTCTTCCCCATATTATCCATCTTTTGATTAATATTGATTTTTAGATAATTTTTAAGATCATCTTGCTGATATTAGTGATAATAAATCTAGGGCAAATAACTTTAACAATTTAATTCTGTTATTTCCTTATCAAGTGATAAAGACTACTCTGCTTTATAATAATGAAACTAATAAATAGAATAAAGATTTTAACAAAAAAGTAAGAGAACTTTTTAACATTAAAAAAAATTATATATTTACAAGAGTTTCCCAGTAATCTTTAATATTCCATTCTCTATTAGACTTGATATTAAAAGCTACTTGTGCAAGAATGTCTCTTATTCTTTCAGATTGTAAATAGTGAAAGTTTGGAGTGATAGCACATACCATAAAAGTACCTGTACCCTCATGTTCACCAACATCTACATTATTGTTAACTCTATCAATTAAGGCATAGGCTTCTATTAATTCTTTTACAACTCTTATGATAAATTGATTTCTCTCCAAAATTTCCTCAAATTTATAAATTTTTATTAAAGTGCTGTATAATTGAGAAGTAAGTTCTTCAAGGTTTAATGAAGAAATTTCGATTTTGGGGAAAGATTCCTTAATAGTTGGTCCAGTTTCATCGTCCCATACCATATAAAAGATGTAAAAATAATCAGCTCTACTTAACTTTTTGATAGACGGTTCTTCATACTTTAAAATATCTTTTAGTTTCTCTTCGAGAATTTTAGTGCTTTTCTTTTGTTCGCGGTATTCTCCCACTTTTTCTTTGATTTTTTCTAATAGATCCTTAGGACTAAATGGTTTAGTGATATAATCGTCAGCTCCTAACATTTTACCGAATTTTACATCATCAAGTTCAGTTTTACCAGACAGAAAAAAAAATGGAATCCTTGACCATTCAGGATTTTCGGAGACCTTCATGTAGAAATCATAGCCATTCATCTCTGGCATTAAAATATCGCTAATTATAAGGTCAGGAGGATTTTCAAGAGAAGAAAGAATTTTTAATCCATCTTTACCATTTAGAGCAGTTTCTAACTCATAATCATACATTTCCAAATACATTTTAAAATTACGGACAAGAACTTGATCATCTTCGATAAGTAAAATTTGAGGTTTCATCGTCTGTAGTTTTTGTATTTTAAGATTAATATTTATAATTCTCAATTATAATAATAGATTAAATATTTAATATTTGCGAAAACGAATCTACCTAAATACAATCTAAAGTACTTAAGAAAGGATGTTTTATGATGAAATCATCAAAACAAAGAACTCCAAGAATTAAAACATTTTTAGGATCAAAAATTTTTTTACTTTTTGTCATTATAGGGGCAAAAAAGAACAAAAAAAAATAGAGAAATTTAGTATTGATTATACCCGAATTTCTAATTTTGTTTTAAGATCTTTGTATCTTGAACGTAGGGTAACCTCTGTAATACCCACAACTTCAGCGATATGTTGTTGAGTAAAACCTCTGTCCTTTATTTTATTAGCCAGGTATATTGCTCCAGCACTCAGCCCTTTAGGATCTTTGCCACCAACAGAAAACTTATCAATATATACCCTTAGGATATTAGTTGCTATTCTTTCGATATCCGCTTCCAATCCTAATTCATTAATATAACGCGGAATTAAAGAAATTGGGTCAGTTGAGCTCGTTTTTATGTTCAACTCCCTAGTTAAAATGCTATAACTTCTTCTCACATCTTTAGCACTCACAGAAGCTTCTTTTATTATTTCTTGAAATGTTCTTGGTATTTCTTTTCTTCTAATTGCTAAATATAGACATGCTGCGACCATTGCATTAATAGATCTCCCTCGCAAAAGCTTTTTCTTAAATGCTGCTATATAAAAACGCATCGCTTCTTCTCTCACATGAGTAGGTAAATTTAAATTACTGCTTATTCTCTTAAGCTCGGTAGAAGCTATTAACAAATTCCGTTTCTGCCAAGTTATCCTTGTATTCCATTTAGCAGCTCTTTTTAAATCTGGATTATTAATTTTTTTTTTATCTATTATTGTACTTAAACCCATATCTGGTAACAAAATTGTAATTGGAGCTCCAGTTTGTTCTCGTTTATTCCTTTCTTGAGTAGTATATGATCTTTTCCCACTGTGAGAAAAATCCACCAACCTCTCACTAACTATAAGACCACACTGTCTACATACTGTTTCTCCCTTTTCCTCAATTGAAATGATAGATCCCCCACATTCGGGACAGCCTTTTACTAACTTACTCGTATTTACAATCACTTTTTTTATCATACCTCATTATTTCTTTTTTTATAGTTAATAACCCCTTCCACTTTTTTATTACAATCCAATTTCCTGTAATTGCTCTAATAAATGTTTTTGAGGCTTACTTAATCTCTTCGGAATTTTAATTTTTACCATAACTAATAAATTTCCCCTTTGATCTGAGTTTAACTCATAAAAGCCTTGGTTTTTTAAACGCAAAAATGATGAATCAGTTGTTCCCGGGGGAATTGTTACATTTAAAGGTTTTTCGATCCCCTTCACTTGAACTTTCCCGCCAAGTACCGCCGTTGTGAAAGGAACTTCTTGCTCCACTATAATATCATCCTCTTCCCTTCGAAATCTAGGATGCTGTTTAACATGAATAGAAATATATAAATCTCCGGCAAAACCTCCATTTTCTCCAGACATTCCCTTCCCTTTTAGGCGTAGTTTTTGATTGTTCTTAACGCCTCTTGGAATTGTAACATTTAAAGTTTTATTTTGACCACTTACTGGATCCTTATACTGAACTTTTTGCTTACCACCATTAAACGCATCCATAAAGTCTATCTCCATATCATATCTTAAATCATCCCCTTCTCGGGGAATATTTTTACGATTTGAAGACCTCGCCCTTGTACTGCCTCCACCACTTCGATTAAATACGTCGAAAATGTCTCCCAAATCATTGAAAAAATCAAATCCACCACGCCCACCCCTTGAATTATTGTGGTTTCCAAAAATTTCATTAAAATTAACTCCTCCAGGTGACCCTGAAGTTGAATAATAATAGGTTGTACCGTCTGGACTCCGATATGAGCTCTCCCCTCTTGGACTGCCACTTCTATATTGATAGGTTGAAGTATCTCCTTCCACTACTCCAAACTTATCATACATCTCGCGCTTTTTATCATCAGTCAGAAGTGTATATGCTTCATTTATTTCCTTGAATTTTTCACCCGATTTTGACTCATCAGGATTAACATCAGGATGGTATTTACGAGCCATCTTACGGAATGCTCGTTTGATCTCTTCCTTAGACGCTCCCTTATTTATCCCTAACACTTTATAATAATCTTTTGCCATACTTTACAACCTCTTTTTTATAATCATGAAAAAAAATTTATTTACTATATCCTAACAAACTAACGTAAACTTCTTAAAAAATAAAAAAAAAATAAAAAAAAACTTCTAACCTAGTCGTATTCCGCATCTACTACGTTATCATCTTGACCAGTTGCCCTTCGGAATCGCTCTGCCTCAATTTCATCTTGTGTCTTACCTTGATAGCCATCTCCTTCTGTTGGAACGGCACCCATTCCTTCAGGTGGAGCCCCTTGATATGCACTTTGTCCTTGACCTTGCCCGTAAATACGAGACGAAACCTCATGTAATGAAGTCTGTAAAGTCTCCGTTGCGGTCTTGATTCGACTGACATCCTCAGATTCCATAGCACTCCTCAAATCAGATATCTTATCAAGAATACTTGATTTTAAATCTCCGATAACTGCTTCATTTTTTTTCAATAATTTCTCAGTTTGATAAATTAATGCTTCAGCGCTATTCTTTGCTCCGGTTAATTCCTTGAATTTCTTGTCATCTTCAGCGTTATGTTCTGCTTCCCGAATTTTTTGCTCTATTTCAGCATCGGACATCTTTGTAGAGGCTGTAATCGTAATTGATTGACTTTGTCCTGTTCCCTTATCTTTCGCTGAGACATTTATAATGCCATTCTGATCAATATCAAATGTCACTTCGATCTGGGGTATACCTCTCGGGGCAGGTGGTATCCCATTTAAGTGAAACCTACCTAAGGTTATATTGTCCCCGGCTTTTGGACGCTCTCCCTGTAGGACATGAATCTCGACTGCGGGTTGATTATCTGCTGCGGTCGAAAATACTTCTGCTTTCTTCGTTGGAATAGTTGTATTACGTTCGATTAACTTAGTGAATACTCCACCTAACGTTTCAACCCCTAATGATAAGGGTGTCACATCAAGCAAGAGTAGATCTTTTATTTCTCCAGTTAATACACCACCTTGAATTGAGGCCCCCATCGCAACACACTCCATCGGATCAATACTGCGCTCTGGAAGCTTGCCCAATAAGGTCTCAAATTTCTTCTGTATCACCGGCATCCTTGTAGGTCCGCCTACCAAGATTATCTTGTTTATCTCACCACGAGCCATACCAGCATCTTGTAAGGCTTTTAAAATTGGAGAATCAAGCCTTTTTAGAATTGGATCGATTAATTGCTCCATTTTAGCTCTTGTAAGTTTTATATTAAGATGCTTTGGACCGCTACTTGTAGCTGTTACATAAGGTAAGTTGATATCAGTAGTTATTGATGTAGAAAGCTCGATTTTTGCCTTCTCAGCCGCTTCCCGGACTCTCTGCATTGCCATCGAATCACCCTTTAAGTCGACACCCTCAGCCTTCTGGAACTCTAAGACTATGTAATCAACTAGGATTTTGTCCATATCTGTTCCCCCTAACTGTGTATCGCCAGATGTCGAAATCACCTCAAACACCTGGTTGTCCAGTTCCATTATTGTGACATCAAACGTACCACCACCAAGATCTAATACCGCGATTTTCATCCGGGCATTCTTCTTATCTAAACCATAAGCTATGGCTGCGGCAGTGGGTTCGTTGATTAAACGCTTCACATTTAATCCCGCGATCCTTCCCGCATCCTTCGTAGCTTGCCGTTGGTTATCATTAAAATATGCTGGAACCGTGATTATTACGTCTGTAACTTCCTCACCTAAATAGGCGCTCGCGTCATCCTTGATCTTCCGCAGAATCATTGCCGATATCTCCTGCGGTGAATACTCTTTACCGTCGATTTTCACCCTATAGGAAGTCCCCATCTTACGCTTTATTGCTGTTATCGTTCGATCAGGATTCGAAATCGCCTGACGCCTCGCCGGCTCGCCGACTAATCGCTGATCCTCCTTCGTAAATGCAACTACGGATGGAAATGCCTTACCGCCTATCGTGAGCCCCTCAGCACTCGGAATTATCGTCGGTTTGCCGCCTATGAGTACTGCAGCTGCCGAATTTGATGTGCCTAAATCTATACCTATAATTTTTCCCATTATTCTTCACTCCTTTTTTAATTTTTTATCTTGATTGATAGTTTTATTTTGATTATTGCTTTTATTTTGATTATTTATCTTACTTTGACTTTTTAGTGTCATTTCTTTTTGTTGTTGATTTTTTTTGGTTTTCTATTTTTTTTTGATTTTGAGTTCGTATTACTTTTGCTTGTTTTGTTTATTCATTATTTTTTGTTCGTTTTGAGATTTTGACCTTCGCAGGCCGTAAAATCTTGTCTTTTAAAAAATAACCCTTATCTAACTCTTCTAATACCGTGTTATCTGGAAAATCATCGCGACCCTCCTCAACCAAGATCGCCTCTTGCTTGTAGGGATCGAATTGCTCGCCCTCGGATTTCATGGGTTTTACCCCCTCATCCGCAAGCAACTTCTCGAAATTCCTCACCACCATTTCAAAACCATCCTTGATACCTTCCATGTTCTTAACCATCTTCATCAGGTTGAATGCGCGTTCCAAATCGTCATAATGATCGATTAACTTCTTTAAAATTTGTTCCAGGGCGTAGGCTTTATATTTACCATTCTCGCGCTCCGAAATCTTCTTATAATTCTTGATATCCGCGCTCATCCGGATCAAGGAGTTTAAGTATTTCTCGTTTTCCTCCCTTCACTCCTTGAATTTACGTCCGTCGTCCTTCATGTCATCCAACTCCTTTGATAGGCGATCATTTTGAGTTTTTACCCTTTTATGAACCTCACTAAGCACTTCATACTTCTCAACTTTCGCCCTAAGCTCCCTTAGTTCCTCTCGCGAGACCGACACCTGAGGTGATAAAAGTGTGTGCCGACCCGAACCGCGCCTGTTAAAAAATCGGTCAGAATAATCTTCAAACGACATTGGTTTTATATCTCCATTCACTTTCCTGTAATTATATACCATAATTTTTGTGTTTTAAAAAAAAAATACTTTTATATTGACAAGACTTAGTTGACAATACTTAATATATCAATATTAATTTGAGTATATAAAGTTTACGATTTTATAAAATAAGGGGGAAGGAGTGTGTAACTTGTTTAGATTATGATTTTTAGCAAAAAAGTTATTGACTATAACTATTTTTTCAAGAGATTAGCGATGTTCGGTGTGTGTTTTGTTAGTATTTCTTGATGTATCCTTCACCATTTGTTTCGGTTTCTCCGTTTTTGAATTAAGTAGAGCGCCCCTATTATTAACCCCAAATAAAACAGGAAATTTAAAAAATCAAAGATATCATATATATAGAATATTTGCCATAGAAAACAACTTTTTTAATATTGAGGAGCAATGGTCAAAAGATTATTGGCCAAGTTCAGTAGGTGATGTAGATGAAAAACATTGGATTGCTATAAAGGATGGGCATGTTCAAGCTTTAAATTTAAATATATATAACCTTGGAGAAATTCCCCCTTCTATTCATTTTTTGCATGAGTTAAAACATCTAGTTATAATTAATAACAGACTAATCGACGTACCAAATTCATTATTTCCACATGTAATTGGTATTATAACTAAAAAATATTTTAGAGAGGGTGTTGAGGCTAACGATGCTTCAGTTCTAGCCATTTTGGAACTTTTAACAACAATTTATAAAGATGAATCCTCAAGTTTAAAGTATAACTAATAAATTTTTATGATAATTATTACTTACCATCTAGATAATCATGAACTCTTGGATGTTGTATGGAGCTTATGGATATACCGGGAATTTAATAGCGCATGAAGCTAAATTGCGGGGTCATTCTCCAGTGTTAGCAGGACGTTCTGCTAAAAAATTAATCCCACTTGCAGAAGAATTAAATTTAGATTATATAATTCTAGATTTGGAAAATGAAGATACTTTGGTAAATACCATAAGTGGTTTCGATTTAGTTTTTCATTCTGCAGGTCCATACATAAATATGAGTGCTCCAATGGTGAATGCGTGTTTAAAAACGGGTACAAATTATATTGATATTACAGGAGAAATACCTGTCTTCGAACAAAACTTTAAATATGACAACGAAGCAAAGGATAAAGAGATTGCAATTATTTCGGGGGTTGGGTTTGACGTTGTTCCCACTGACTGTTTATCTAAATATGTCAGTGATAAAATTACTGCTCCCACATCTTTAGATCTTGGAATAGCAGCCTTTAGTAATCCAAGTCCTGGAACTTTAAAGACAGTATTAGCACATTATAACATAGGGCAATTAGCTAGAAGAAATGGGAGATTAGTGCGTCTTGAGGATACCTCCATCCGAAAAATACAATTTTCTGATAAAGAACGTGATGGGAGACCAGTTACTTGGGGTGATCTTTCAACAGCTTATCGAACAACTGGAATCCCTAATATTACCACTTATTTTCCTTTACCAAAAAAATTCCCGAACTTACTTGAATATCTAGGAGTTTCACCAAAAGAGATGCTTGAAAATGAGGAATCAAAAAAGAAAGTTAATAAATGGATCGATAAGAATATTCATGGTCCCGATGAGGTAAAACGAAAAACTTATCGCTCTTATATCTGGGCATCAGTAAAAAATGATAAAGGAACGGAAGCACAAGCATGGCTTGAAACTATGGAGCCCTATAGATTCACAGGTGTATCAGGAGTGAGATGTGTTGAAAAAATATTTGAAATGAAACCAAGAGGTGCTTTGACCCCCGCTTTAGCTTTTGGAGCTGATTTCGTGCTAGAAATTCCTGAAATAAAACGGTTTGATTCAATTGATTAAAATGTAATGTAATTGTTATACCACTTCAAACTCATTATCTTCTATAACCTACTTTTTCTATGCTCCTAGATGTTTTTAGACTTATTGAGCTCTTGGAATTAAATTTTGTAACCTTCTGGCGGTTGGAATTCCCCAATTATATCCGCCAACTTTCCAGCGAAATCTATCGGAGTCGCATCTTCTAAGTAAGGCCCTATGATTTGAATACCTACGGGTAATCCATCATTTGTTAGTCCAATTGGAGCCGTGGTTGCTGGGAGACCAGTCAATGTTGCAAATGATATCCAAAATAATAGATCATAATATGGTCTTGGGCCTTCTAGAGTGTCTAGGAGGCGCTTTTCAGCGGGTTCACTATGATCGTGAGGAAATGCGGGAATAAATGCTGTAGGGAGGAGAAATACATCGTGAGTGCGGAAGTAATCTTGCCATATTGCTCTGGCTTTCATCCGTGCACTGCTGATTGCCTGGTAGTATTTGTGAGGGGCAGTCCATGCCCAAGCACGCATCGCCTCTTCGCTTCCGTCTCGTTTTAAAGCGCGTTCACGAAATTCATCCAATCGTTCATTTTGTAGCTCATTGGCATATGTAGATGATAATAAGAAACGATAAATTTCATATTGATCAGAAGGATTGACCCCAGGTGGCCAACCTTCTTCTAAATCTGCTCCTGCTTCACGAAGTGGTTTAATGGTGCGAATTAACATCTCTTCCACTTCAGAAGTAACCGGACAGAGAGGATCATCCAAAACATAACCAACACGATAATCAGATAAACGAGTTCCTCGGGCAGGTGGTAAGGTCCAGCTATACGCGGTTGAATTCTCAGGATCAGGGCCTCCAATGATTTTGAGAGCTAATTTGAGATCACCTGCACTTCGTGCGAGTGGTCCAATCACAGCTAGATCTGCAGGCGGTATCAGGATTTCTGGTGGAGGTGGGATTTGACCACGCATCGGGACAACATTCAGGCTAGGTTTATGACCGTATAAGCCACAAAAATGAGCAGGGATCCGGATAGATCCTCCAATATCACTTCCTATTGATAAATAGCTTAAACCAGCGGCAACTGCTGCTGCTCCACCTCCTGTTGAGCCACCAGGAGTACGCTTATGATCCCAGGGATTATTTGTTGTGCCAAAGACCTTATTGTAACTCTGCCAGTCAGCAGCAAATAGGGGTACATTAGTATGACCTATGATGATAGCTCCTGCCCCACGCAATCGTTCAACAACAATTGCATCTTTTTTTGGTACATGAGTAGCTAATTCAGGTGATCCAGATGTTGTAAGAACATCAGCTATTTCGAGTGTATCTTTAACTGAGCATGGGATGCCATGTAAAGGACCCCATAATTCTCCTTTTGCCAATGCTTCATCTGCAGCGCGAGCTCTATTAAGAGCTTCATCTTTGAGGAGGGTGACGACTGCATTGAGAGCCGGATTATATTTCTCAATACGTTCTAGTATATGTTTAGTGAGTTCTAGGGAGGATATTTCACCTCTTAGAATTGCCCTTGCTGCTTCTAATGCGGATTTAAAAATAAGGTCAGATGGTTCTGTCGGCATTGATTATTTCCTCCTAATGTTACTGAATTTGGCTTTAATTTATATCAAATAAATTTTAAAAATTTATAAAGTAGCTCATAACAGATATTGAAAGGTTCTTTTTAATTTTTTATGACCATTTCAATTTATTTTACTTTGTGGATTATACCTCCCCATTCAATTCATTTGCATAAGTTTTAAGAAAAGTTAATGCTTTGGGGGGATCTGCTTGAGGCATGGCATATGATACAAGCACTCCTCCTTGAAAGGGAACGAAAATTACATGTCCCATCCCACCATTATTGGTTGCTATAATCCCTTCAGTAGTATTGTCAACTACCGTAAATTCTAAATCGTTTAAAACAAATAAGTTTTCTCCTTTAATAATATTTATTATATTGGTTCCGTGATTAGTTAGATCCCAGTTATCTGTCTGAAAAACTATAGTTCCCGAGTCAGATACAACTGCGAGTCCAGCAATTTTTATATTATTCTCAAACGCAGTAATTCCTAAATCGTTAATGAAGTTTTTTATTTCATCCATCTTAAACATTTATGGTGTTTATTATTGTTAAATATTATTTTTACCTTCTACTCTTTAATTAGGTATTATTTTCGTGGAATCTCAAAAATCTTCTTTTTTTACTTTAATATTTATTATTCAATTTCTTTAAACATAATAGACGTTAAAAAAATGGATTAAAATTAAAGAAGGAATAAATATTTTGCCGAATTCTAGTTTTGATTCAGAAAAGGAACCTATTCGCTATGTAAAGCGGAATAAAGAAAATAAGCTAATTCCACCATTTCCAGTTGATCCTTGGGAATTAACTAAACAAACACGTAAAATAGTTTGCAAGGAAATCAATGGTATAATCCAGCGGAAATATACCGACTTTTACGCCGTAGGTGTTTATGGAGGGATAGCAACTGCATATTCTGTAGGTTGCAACTTTAGATGTATATTTTGCTGGGTGGATTGGAGTCGTGACTGGCCGGAGCTCTATGGAGATTATTACTCACCTGAAGAAGTTTACTCAAAATTACGCCATGTAATGTCAGCTAAAGGTTTGAGACGAGCTAGGATAAGTGGTGCGGAACCTACTCTATGCCCTGATCATCTCTGTGCAGTTCTAGATTTAGTTCACCAGAACTCTAGTGAATTTGATCTTTTTGTAATTGAAACTAATGGTGTTGTTCTCGCAAATGACAAGAGTTTAGCACCGCATCTTGTTAAATATGCCTCTCGAAATTCAAGTGATAAGACCGTTGGACATGTACGTTTGTCAATTAGGGGGGGATTACCTGAATCATTCGAAGAAAAAACAGGAAATGACAAAGATTTTGTGGATCTCCCATTTATGGCTGCTCAAAAGCTATGGGATGCTGGTGTATCGTTTCATGTTGCTGTGGTGGTGGATCCACGTTTCACTTCTGAGGAAGATAAAGCTTCAATCTATAGAAAACTAAAAAATATTGATCCCTCTATTCAAAAAGAAGTGGAGGAAGAGTTTTTATCTCCTTATCCCCATGCACTTGTGAGATTAAGAGCTGTAGGCAGAACAGATGTGACTGGTAAGGAAATGAAATTAAAAAAGCGCGCTGTTCTAAGAAAAAAACCTTCTCACTAATAATTATAAAAGGAGCAAAATTCTTCTTGTTTATTAAGGATTAAAGAAAAGGAAGTTATGAATTAAATCGAATATACCTTATATGTAGATTAATTAGCGAATTATACCTATATCCCGTGGTGTAGTTACTACCACAATAAGGACAATCATGTTGGAATGGGCCGTTACTTTCTGATGGTATATTTACAAGATTTCCACATTTAACGCAGATGTCTTCTAATGACATAATATGATGAAAACAAGATGCTAATTATTTAAAACAAAGAACCATAAAGAATTTCTAAATTTATCCTTATTTGTAAGTTAATAATTCCCGTATTTTACTTGTGAAAAATAAAAAGTATTGACAATAAGATTACATCATAGAAATAATTTAATAATAAAAAAAAATTATTTAATACTGCTTTAGGTACTTGAATAGAACATCTAAGTCTTTCAATTTGTCAAGGGGTTTAAAAATAACAGCATCTGCTCCTGTGCTTGTTAAAATTTCCTTTTTTTTGTTTTCCGAAAATACAGCTGATATTAGAACTATTGGAATAGAACTGTACTCATTGTTCGATTTTAGTATTTGACATAAATTGTCTCCATTTATATTGCTAGTCTTTAAATTAACATCTAGCAATATTACTCTAGATGTCAGAGTTTTAAGGATATGCATAGCTTCATCAGAAGTTTCCACAGATTTAAGACTTAGCACGAAGTTCGAATATTGTATGAAGTAAGGAATAATATGATAAGTTTTCTTTCGTTAAAAGTGCTTATACAGACGTGTAAGGGCCAATTATTCAACTTTTAAGTAAGAGTTTTAGAGAATTAAGTTTAAAATTTTGATATTCAGAAAATATTTAGGTATTCCAAAAAATGAGTTATTAGGAATGAGTTATAAGTCAATATTAACAAGTGATACAATCGCAGAAGTTTATAGTATCTTTAATGAATAAACTAGCAAGAGCATCCATTATCTGTGGTGTATGTCGTTTACCATTGATCACTTTTTTCTCTGTTAAAGTTGCCTCAAAATTTCCAATCAGAAAATCTGAACCTTTTACAAAACTTTTGAAGCTTTCCCCGATTATTAGCTTGTACGTAATCGAAGATATTATTTTTAATCTGACATATCATTCAATTTAACTTCAATTTGTAATTTACTCATGATTAACTTAAATATGTAAATTTATCCTGAAGGCGAATATCTCTCGAGGAACCTCCAACCAAAATACTGAATTCTCCTTCCTCGGTAGTCCATTTTCCAAGATTTTCATTAAAAAACGACAAATCATCCTTACATATAACAAATTTAACTGTAGCTCTTTCCATCGGTTTAAGAAATTTCTTTTTAAATCCTTTCAGTTCTTTATGAGGTCTTTCTACACTGGATTCAATATCTTGGATATATAGCTGAACAATTTCTGCTCCTTTATATACTCCAGAGTTAAAAATATAGACAGAAACGACAAGAATTTCATCCTTTGTAATAATTTTTTTTGAAAGTTGGAGATTTTCATAAGTAAATTTAGTATAGGATAAACCATGACCAAATGGAAAAAGAGGCTCAATATTTCTTATATCAAAATGACGATATCCAACAAAAACACCCTCATCGTAAAAAACATCTTTACTTCCGGGATAAGTTCTTTCAGATACATGTGCTGGTGAATCTGAGAGCTGTTTTGGAAATGTTATCGGAAGTTTTCCAGAAGGTATTACATCGCCAAATAGTATAGCGGAAATTGTATTTCCCGCTTCCATCCCTCCGTACCATGCCTGTAAAACGGTAGGTACATTATTAATCCATTCAATCATCGATACTGGACTTCCCGAAATCATAATTAAAACTATATTTGAGTTTTCATTCCTTGTTTTTTCAATGAGATCAATTTGTTCTTGGGGCAATCTAAATGAATCTCTGTCATGACCTTCAGCATCCATTCCTTTTTCATGGTTGAGTCCTACAAACATTAATGTTATATCTGCTGTGGAAGGAGTATTAACTATCTCAATTTTTCCCTTACACCTTTTTTTTAATCCTTCAAGGGGTGTAATCTCATAAGGGGGAAAATTAGTAGAACTTCCACCCCCTATATATGTTTTTAAATTCGCGTTTGGTCCAATAACTGCAATCTTTCTCAGTTTTTCTGAGTCTAAAGGAAGTAGATCTCCCTCATTCTTTAAAAGTACTATCCCTTCTTCAGCAATTTCACGAGTCAAGTTTTGATGCTCACTTGTATTTCGGCTTCCTTTCGGTAGTGTACTTTCATCATCAAATAGACCAGTCAAAAACATTACCCTCAACAAGCGTTTTATGTTATCATTAAGTCTTTCTTCTGTGAATTTGCCTTCATCAAATGCTTTTTTCATTTTAGTAGGGATATACTTGTTGTGCATCGGCATTTCTAGTGTTAATCCAGCATTTATACAGCTTTCTGTTCTGGATATAAATTTTGTAGCCGTCCAATCGGAGACAACAAAACCTCTGAATCCCCATTCTTTTATCAATACTTCCCTAAGGAGATGTTTATGTTCAGAACCATAGGTTCCGTTTATTTTGTTATAACTAGTCATTATTGACCAAGCATCGGCCTCTTGAACAGCTGCCTTAAAAGCAGGGAAGTATATTTCTTGTAGAGCTCTTTCGCTAACTTGAGAGCTAACTGTAAATCGATTAATCTCTTGATTATTACAGATAAAGTGTTTCACACATGCTGCAATTCTTTGACTCTGAATTCCTTTTACGACAGCTACAGCTAAATCTTTATTAAGATAGGGATCTTCAGTTTGATATTCAAAAGTTCGTCCGCACATAGGTGTTCTTTGAATATTTATTCCTGGGGCAAGCAACATCTGTGCTCCAACATCTCGTACTTCTTGTGCTATAGCGATTCCAAATCTTTCAGATAATTCAGGATTCCAAGTTGCAGCTCTACAAATAGCAGAAGGAAAATAAGTAGACTGTGTTTTCCCATTGGAATCTACCCGTACACCATGAGGACCATCATACATCGTAAAAGATTTTATCCCTAACCTTTTTATCGGTTTTGTGTACCACATTCGCCTTCCAGCACTGAGTTTAAACTTTTCTTTTAATGTCAATCGTTCTAATAAATCATCTATCCTTTTTTCCAGCTCAAGAGTACTATTCATAAAAGGCAACTTTGATAACTCAATCTTTAAAGTATCTTCAGTCATTACTAACCATCTACTTTTTATGGATAAAATATTTTACAAAAAATAAAATTGATGAAAATTAAATCTCTTACTTTTAGGATGAATTTTCAGATTTTGTGTCCCGCTTCTTTTCATTACGAAGTTTTTTTCCTTTATAATTGACTAAAATAATACCCCCTATTACTAATAATAATGCAGAAGGATAGACAATAATACCGAATATTTCTTGCAAAAATAAAGCAGAGAAAATAACCCCAAATAAAGGTACTAACGTCTGGAAGATAGCAGCTCTGCTTGCACCTAGACGCTTAACTCCTTCTAAATAGAAAGTATATGCGCCTATTGTAGATATAAATGCTAAGTAACCAATTCCCCACCAAACGCGAGGTGGAATTGTAAAATATTCTAATGGATTAATAAATTCTGGGCTAATGAGTAATGCTATAGGAGTTGTAATTAAAAAACCAAAAAAAGAAACCCAAGTCAGTATCCATAAAGAACTCGGTTGACTATATTTAGGATTGGTTTGAGTTTTATTCAAGAAATGGCGAGAAATTACAGTATACACAGCATAAGCAAGTGCTGCAGCTATTATTAAAAAATTTCCAAGAATTCTATTCGAGACATCTGCATTCGGAGAAAATCCCATAACTATGAATACGGCAGTAAAAGCTAAAAGGGATCCAACCCCTTTTTTCCAGGTAAAAAATTCTGTTTTTAAGAAAACACTGGAAAGAATTACGACCCAAACCGCCATTGTTGCAACCATTATGCTTGCATCACTCGCAGCAGTGAAAAATTCACCAAAAAGATACCCTACTTGATAAAATGTTACAGACAATAACCCCATTATGGTTAAAAATTTCCATTGTGATTTTGCAAATTTCCAATTTAAAGTCCCTTCTTTGTATTTAAGAATAAGAAAAAAACCTATTACTGCAAAAAAATATCGGACTGTTACTATCATTAATGGAGGGATAGTTTCTCCTCCAACTTCTTCAGATACTAACCATCGCCCTAGCGGCCAAGTACCTCCCCAAATAACCATTGTCAAGATTAATAATATGTAGGCAATAAACTCTTGCTTTTTCTTCTTTCTAGATGTTAAATTCACGTTCTTTTCACATTTGTCTTAACTTTACTAATAACAAGAAAATTTCAGTTTAGTAATTATAATAAATAATTATGTATCCTTTTTATCTTGTTTAATCTTCTATCAAAATTAGAAAGTAGGTTACAAGGTTGCACAGGCTTACAATACTGGAAAAATTTTAAAAGAAAAATTATACTAGTTTTTATTTTTTAACTTAAATCTATATTAAATTCACACATCTTATCTTGGATTTTGTTTCTTATTTCTTTAGATATATTATGTAAGATATCTTCAGGAATTCCTATTAAGTATTCACCCAATTCCTTTTGAATGATAGGGAACATTTGGTTCATTATGATATCAATAATTTCATGCTTTTTTAAAAATTCATTTTCAAAGAGGTGTTTATAATTTTTATTTAAATTCTTTAACCATGCTGTTCCTTTAGCCTCTAGCATTCTGATAACCTTTCTCGAATGTGAGGCATTGAAATGTTTAAACTCAAATTCATTCTTACTTAATATATCTTCAAAATACTGTACAATTTGCGTTTTATTTTTTAGGTTCAAATCTATTTTGGAATTAAGAAATATAATTATCATATAATTATCAAAGAGAAAATATATCTGAACTTTAATATTAGATCCATGGATTTCCAGGTTCGATAAGTTTTGAATATTGGTTTGTCCTGCAAACGCTTTAAGAGAACTAAAATACATCGAGATTAAATCAATATCTAAAAAATTCTTATCATTTTCTGATAAATATGATTTTATTGGACCATAATTATTTTTAACCCGATCTTCATACTCAAAAACCATTAAAGTGTTTCCAAATTTATTAGCTATTATAATACCAATTATTGGTGGTATTTTGCTAAAATTATATGAGAGAGATGCAATTTCAATTAGTCGTTTATCTACCATATCTTCATAATTCATAAATTCATTAAAAGATTTCATATGAAAATCAAGGGGACCCAATTCAAATTTATATACATGTAAAATAGAATAGATAAACATCTACTCAATAATTATAAAGATTAAAGAGAGTGCTGGTTTTACTAAGATAAAAATGAAAAATAGGTAACTTCAATTTAAATAGTTGTTGCTAAATATGTCATCGTGCTCCTTAGTATTTAATTTGGAATATCCTTGAAATTTGAATGTGTCCTTCACTTTTAAATTATGAAATGGGTTATAAGTATATGAATGAAATGAGAAAATGTTTTGATTGCGGGGAGTCAATTTCTTTTGGTGAATTTTGTAATGACAATCCTTCTATGCTAAAAGAAAGGGCAGAAGATCTCTGGGGCGATTCCCTACTTTCCATTTGCTGTATTCAGTGCTTTTTCAGAAGGCCCGAAAAACCATTCAAGAAAAATATGAGTTTTTACAGATTTTATAGCAGATTTCGTAAGTAAAGTCTCTTTTTTTTATTATTTATACAAGTAATTTGATTTACTCATTAATTTTGCTCTATTAATTCTATTTTTTTTTATAATTAAGAGTAAAATTCATATAAATCTATATATAGAGCATAATATAATTCCTAATTACATATTTTACTTCATTATAAAATAAAAGGATATCACATTAAATTGCTGAAACATTCATAATAATATGAGTTCTGAAAATTCAAAAGTCTATTTTGGATCCGTTCAGCATGGTAAAATGGCTCTCTTTGCTTCATTTGCTGCAAAAGTTGATAAAATTACTGAAATATTGTTAGAACAGACACCGATTGAAAAGAAGGATAAAATAGCTATAAAAATGCATCTTGGATTTTTAGATGGGTATCAAACTATTCCCGTTTTCTTCGTACGTCGTATTATTGAGGCTGTTAAAAAAACTGGTGGTTATCCATTTATAACTGATACTTCAACTGCAGTCTATAATGCAGTAAAAAGAGGGTATACTCAAGAAACCTGTGGATGTCCAATTATCCCTGTTGCAGGAGTAAAAGAAGGATATACTACCCCTGTAGAAATTAACTTCAGAGGTTTTGATACGCTTGATCTTGGTGGAGTATTAAAGGATGCAGATGTACTCATTGACTTATCTCATGCGAAAGGACATGGCGCATGTGGGTATGGAGGTGCTATAAAAAATCTCGCATTGGGGGCATACTCTGCACCTTCTCGTTGGTTTAAAATACATGCTGTATCTCATGTTGATAAATACTGGGATCCTGAAAAAGGGTCTCCAGAACATGCTAGAAAACTTGTTGAAGGATGCCCTTATGGGGCACTTCGCTATGATGAGAAAATAGATAAGCTTTTTCGCAATTATCATGATTGCCATCAGTGTTTCACGTGTCTAGAATTAGATCAAGGAGTGGGGTCGGTAAAGTTACCTAGAGAAAGCTATACAGCATTCCAAGAGATGATTGCAATTTCATGTAATAAAGTGCTTGAAACATTTAATCCCAAGAAAGTTTTCTATTTAAATTTCTTAACACAGATAACGGCTTTCTGTGATTGTCTCGGTACAGGACAACCTCCTATTGTTAATGATATTGGAGTGTTAGGATCAAAAGATATTATTGCTATCGAAACTGCTACTCTCGATCTAATAAATAAAGAGGGATTAATAAAGGAATCCATACCACCATTCTTAAAACATGTAAATCTTGATTCCAGCGAAAACATTCATCCTTTCACGAGACTCCAAGGACCTTACAAAGATCCATATGAAGCGATAAGGTTTGGTGAGAAAATGAAAATGGGAACATCTCAGTATGAGTTAATTGAACTTTTGACTCCAGAAGAAACATCAACAATGAAAACTCCAAAAAGAGATTTTGAACAAGAACCAACTTTCCTCTAGTTTTCGATAAAAATTAAATTTCTATAAACTCTTATTAGTCTATGTCAAAAAAATTTCCTCTTATATCAAAAGGATTTCATCCATTTGGTGAGTTAATTGGTTTCAATTTTACTAAACTCAAAAAAGGATATTCTCAATGTGTTTTAGAAGTAAATGAGAAATTAATGAACCCACATAAAGTATTACATGGAGGAGTTATATATTCTATGGCGGATACTGGTATGGGTGGTGCGCTTTATTCCTTATTAGATGAGGATGAATTATGTGCAACGCTGGAAATTAAAATCTCATATTTCAAACCAGTTAAGGTAGGTACACTCATTTGTGATACAACAGTTATTCATAAAGGAAGAAACTTTAGTGTTCTTGAATCAGAAGTTAAGAATAATGAAATTCTTGTATCAAAAGCAAATGGAACCTTTTCAATTTTCAAAATAAAGAATGAAATGAAATAAAAATCAAATTACCTTTTTTTTAAAAAATCTGAATTTATGAGATTAAAGTTTCTATTATTTCATTAAAATGATTAACTGCTGTAGAAAGATGCGCTTCATTTGGAAAGAATTTACCTTTACAGTTTGGAATTGATTTACAAACCATCCGAGCCATTCGAACGGGAACACTATTATCTAATTCTCCGTGCCACAAAAAAACAGGTAGTTCCGAAGATATCTCTCTTAGATCGAAACCCCAATAGTTTGCAAATAATTTCGCTTCATGAACAATTCCATTAATGCCTTGTCGTAATGGTTCTGACATTAATTCGACAAATAAAGAAAGTTTTTCAGTATCCTCGAATAGTTTTTTATCCGGTTCTGGCAAATCTCCTTGTCTTTTTTGAAAAGTTTTCGCAATTTCTTCAATCGTTTTTCCTTGTAGCTTTTTAACAAATCGAACTTGTAGTTTATATATCTTTTCTAAAAGTTTAGGATACTTACGAGCCATCGATAATTCCCTCCGGTTGTTTTTATTCATTCCTTCAGTTCCGAATTCAATGGGACCAAGCCCCGAGACTATACCGCAAGCAGTTAGACGTTGAGGAATTTTAAAAGCACATGCACAAACATATGGACCTCCTCCTGATCCCCCTAAAACAGCAAACTTATCAATGTTAAGATTTTTAGTTAACTCAACTATATCATCAGGCCAATCTAATAATTTATTACCAATCTTAAAATCGGATAACCCAAATCCAGGACGATCAATTGCAATTAAACGACATTTATTCTGTAATACATTAAGATCGTACATTTTTGGTTCAAGTCGAGATGATTTATGGCCATGAAAATATAAAATGGGTATTCCTTCAAAGTCCCCAAATTCAGCAAACCCCAGCTTGCGGCCATCCTTCAAACTAAATATTTGGGATAAAGAACTATTAGAATTCAATTCTGTTCTACTTGACAATAATTTTAATACTTTTTATTATACTTCTCTTAATTTTATTTTTTTGAATTTAATAGTTTAAATATTAGAATTCTTATTATTTTAAATGTAACTAATAAGTGTTCTATCAAAGAAGAATGGATAAAAAAGAGAAGGAAAGACCAGAGATTTTAAGTAAACAAAAATGTGTAGTATGTTACTCAGAAGAAGTAAGCCCGGACTTATATTTATATAAACAAGGGGAAAAATCAAGAATTATTAGAATAGGGAATAGAAGAGAGAAATATAAGTTCAAAGAGGAAGTTCCTACTTGTAAAGTGTGCGGGAAACAGTTTTATAGATGGGAGTCATATAATCTATGGTCAAATGTCATTTATGGGTTAGGTCTAGTCACTATTATTCTTGGAATTTGTTTCTTAATTTTTTATGAGTTAATGGGAGATAGGGGGGTTCCCCTATTGGGAGTTGGGTTTTTAATTGTCATTCCTTCCTTAATTTTGCGATATATAATAGGAAAAATGAAATTTAATCCATCTAATTACTTCTTTTATGACTTTTTAAATAAAATTTTTTATATTAAGCCAAAAGGAGAACTAGATTGGATTTTTTACTAAGCCCGGTTTAGGAAATTCTTATATGACAGAAGAGAGTAAATTTTATTATTATGACACTTAAAAGTTCAAATATTTTCCTCCCGTTAAAGCAAAACCTTCTTGGAGAAACTCTTAATTATGTTATAGTTGTTGAGTTTGTAGATTTATATATATTTCTCGTTATCTTCTTTGGACTATATAAGAAATAAATCTATTATCCAATCTAGAACTACTCATCCCAACATCTTCCATATTAAATTCAATTCCATCATCAATTTATGATTCTAACATTGAATTACAACATTTAACAACAGAAAAAAAGGTTATATTTTGATACTATTCCAAGTAATTTGAGATAGTATTGTTATCCTGAGTGATTTGATGATTAGAACGGAAAACTAGCTAATTCTTTCTAAAATGAAAAAATTATAAATTTTTGGATTATTTAAAATATTAAATTTAAAAAATGAGGAAAAATTAATAATGGAATTTTACGAAGTAGTGAAAAAAAGAAGGAGCTATCGTGTTTATAAGCCCGATATGCCAGAAAAAGATAAAATCGAGAGAATCTTAAACTCTGCTCGATTAGCACCTACATGGGCTAATAGACAGGGCGTACATTATATTGTTGTCCAAGAGCCTGAAAATGTTAAAGCTGTTTGGGAAGCTATTGGGCAAGAGACCAAATTTATAGGAGCACCAATGTTCATCATCGGAGTTATAGCCGAACAAGGCTCGGGAACTAATTTGAATGGCGAAAAATATTATGGAGTAGACTTTGGAATTTGTTTTGAACACATAATCTTAGCATCAGCTGCAGAAGGATTAGCAACATGTTGGATTGGTTGGTTCCCTGAGGAGAAGTTAAAAACAGTCTTGAAAATTCCTAAGAAATATAGGGTAATGGGAATTACTCCCTTAGGTTATTCAGTTAAATCTAAAAAAGAAGTGACTGAAAGGAAACCGCTCAAGGAAATTGTTCATTATGAAGTTTTCTAACTTTTACTTTTATTTTTCCTATTCTATGTCAGTTTGAAACTATGAGAAAAAGAAAGTGTTTTAGATGCGGAAAAGAACTGGATTTTGAAAATTTTATTAAAAATAGTGGTCTAAAAACCATCGAACATTTTACCAAAATCTGGAATAGTGAGTATATTGAACTTTACTGCTGTCATTGTTATTCTTTCAAAACGAGGTATCAGCCTTATACTTTTTCAAAATCTGAACTTCAGTCTAAAAGATAGATAATTCTTTTTCTTTAAATAGGTAGAGTAAGATTCTATTTCATGGATAACGAACTCGAAGTTTTATGTGAAGTCATGTTTTCTGATCCAAAATCAGGGATTGAAACGAATTTGGTTGGGACGATTGATAAACTTAAGTTAATAAAATTTTTTAAAGGATCTGATGAGTTTTTAGTTTTCAAAGAGAGAACTCATCCTCCAATTCCAAAAGGGGATGTAAAAGAAATTGTAATATATCGAGAAGATGTAATTAGTGATAAAAAAGAAAGTTCAAGCTCAATGAAGTATCTGAAACCAAATTATGGGAAAATAGTGTAAATTTCTCAATTACTTTGAATTATTTAAATAGAAATAGTTGTAAATCTATCTTCATGAAGAACTTGATTCTAGTATTTCTCCTACATAATACAATCCAATTAAATTACCTCTTCTCTGAAACTTCCTCGAAACTAGTAATATAATTACATGTTCATTCTCATCTAACATTTTATTCTCTACAGCATGTTTTACTGATTGTTCTATTATTTCTTCGGCATCCATATGGAAAAAATCAATATTTTCTATGTACATAGCCTGTACCGCCCATACTAAATGTAATTCTCTTGTAGTCTTTTTTGAGGGAGTTATCGCTATAATGGGTAATGGCGGTCGATATTTAGCTATCATTCTTGCCCCATAACCAGTTCTAGTAATAACGACTATTTTGCCTCTAAAATTTAACTCTTCCATTTCTGATGCTAAAGAATAAATAGCATGTCCAAGAGTTTGTGTGTGAGTTAATCTATCGGAATCATACTCATCGGGAATTCGTTTTGACATATTTTCAGTTGCTGTTTTAGCAATTTGATTCATATATTCTACAGCATTAATTGGGAACTTCCCCACGGCAGTTTCAGCAGATAACATAACAGCATCGGTTCCATCCATAACAGCATTATATACATCATTAGCTTCAGCTCTAGTCGGAATCGGGTTAGAAACCATTGATTCTAGCATTTGGGTCGCAACTATAATGGGCTTTCCTTCACGATTGCTTTTATAAATCATTTCCTTTTGCCATAACGGCACTTTATCCGGATCTATTTCAACTCCCAAATCTCCACGGGCCACCATGATACCATCTGAAACTTCTAATATCTGATCGAAATAATCTAAAGCAATGGGACGTTCAATTTTCGAAATTAGTTTAATAGTAGAATTTCCATAACCTTCTAGTATCTTCTTGACATGTATAACATCCTCACTCCCCGACACAAAAGATATTGCTACATATTCAGGATCTAGTTCAGCAATAAATTCAAGATCTATTATATCCTTTTCTGTTGGGACTTTTTGAGATAGTTCACCCATAGGAATATTAACTCCTTTTCTATTACTAATAGTTCCCCCCGCAAGTACTTCTCCAATAATGTGATCTGCTTCTTTCTTTTTTACTTGAATTTTGATGATACCATCATTTATGAAAAAATTATCACCTTTTCTTATCGATTTAAGAAATCCTGGTAATGGAATAGAAAATTGTTCTTGATCTCCCATAATTTTTTTCTCGTAGACTTTCACTTCCTGCCCTATATTTAAATTATAAGATTGGTCGCCTTTAAATTCACCTACCCTTATTTTAGGTCCTTGAATATCAGCTAAAATGCCAGTGAATTCACTTATCTCTCTTATTTTTTTAACTAATTCTCTTTTTTCTGAATGTTCTCCGTGTGAAAAATTCAAGCGAAAAATATCTACCCCCGCATCAATTAATTTTTTAAGCATTGCTTTTGAGCTAGAAGCAGGCCCTAATGTTGAAACTATTTTAACTGTATTATCTCTGAATGACATATCAATAAACCAAATTATATTTGATGGATAATTATAATAATTAATAATATTATTGAGTATATCCTTAAAAATTATTCATTTTCTACAAGATTCTTTAATCTTAAGATCTTATTGCGAAATTTTTTCCTAATTTTATTTAAAATCTCGATAGAATGAGTATAATCCTCTGCTAGTTTAATCTCCTTTAGTAAAAGCAATTGAACTCTTAATGTTTCCGGAAAAATTGAATATTGGATTAACTTTAATTCATGTTTTATTAAATACTCACCTGCTAATTGGACTAACAAATCTGAACTGTTATTTGCAAGAGTTGCAGATAAATAATATCTAATTTTAGGCTTCTTAAAGTAATTCTTCACATTAAAAAAATAAAAATTTTTGTGATTCTGATTTAAATCATAAATAGCCTGAACTTTTAAAACTCTTGACACATCATCAACAACTTCAGAGATAGGAGAATGTTTTCCTTTTACCTTTTTTGAAGATTTAATAATATCAGTTTTAACAAATGTTTTAAGATCCTCTTGGTCAGACATGACTATTTTTATGTTAATAAGATTCGAAATGATTCTATGATTGAATATTTTTTAAGTACGAAGTACTGAAATTAAATATTTAATATAAGTCTTCTATGACAAATTCTAAATCGAGATTTTTGAGAGTTTCTTTCAAAGGGTATCCATTTTCAGGATTCCAACCCATTTCTCTGCAATATCCTTTATAAAAGTCTTTATATTCAATAGTTATTCCCTTAGTTGGACCTCTTTTATCGGGAGGATTGCCAATTACTCTATCAGGTATAGTATTATTTGCTATGTCTATTCCTTCACGTAAAGTGAATGACTGTCGTAGAGTTTGTATCCTTAATCCAATTTTTATAAAATCCTCAACTGAATTATCCCAGCCAGTTAAAGTGTTAATTAGATCATAAAAAGGGTAAGAACCAAACAATGTTGCGAACATACATAGCCCGGCACTATTCAATACTTGATGAAAAGAGGAGATCAGCATTTGTCCTTTTTGCTTTCTTTTCTCATCTTTCTTCCATCCAGATGGTAACTTGAAACCCTTTTGAAATTTGTTTATCGGGCCAATATCAATAAAGTCTATGCTTGCTGCTGTATGTCTTCCCGGAGTTGGATCATAATTATAGGTAAATGCTAGAGATGGAAAAATTTTAGGATTATGCATGGCTATTTCTGAGCCTAGAGAAGTCATAGTATATTCGTTACATCCTTTTCCTATTTTTTTTGCCGCAATTTTACTTCCATCAGCTAAGATGTCCCCAAATCCCTCACGTCTAATAATTAATTTTACTAATTCAACAATTGCTTCTGAATTCCCCCATGTTAATTCCAAACCATTAGTATCCTTCACATTTATGATCCCTTTTTCAAAACATTCGATTGCAAAAGCAATAGTGGAACCGGTAGATATGGTGTCAATTGCTGCTCGATTACATAAATCATTAATCTCAAAAATAGATAATAAATCATTATTAAGCAGAAGAGTTCCAAAGGCACAACAGGTTTCATATTCAGGAAGATATGTTTCTTCTAAATTCAATTCTGGAACTTTTAGAATCGCACCACATTGAACGGGACAACTAAAACATCCATAATCCCTTATTTTATACTTTTGAATTTGTGTTGCTGAAAGATTTTTAGATTTTTTGAACGGAAAATCATACATTCCAATCCCATTCCAGTTTTTTATAGGTGAATCATTCGTTTCCGCCGATATCGTATTCCCTACACTAGTTCCAAATGATCGATAAATTCTTTTTATCATTTTGGGAGGTCCAGAAAAGCCAATTCTAAGCCTACGAATTGTTTTTGCCATGTTTGGTACATTTTTTAGGATAGAGGCTATTAATCTATTTGGTTCTCCATTTGTACCATTTTCATTATAGGCCTTTATTAAGTCTATAAATTTAACTTTATTTTGAAAAAGAATTTTGTTATTTCCTTTTAAGACAAGGGATTTTAAGTTTTTAGAGCCCATAACTGCGCCAAAACCTGAGCGTGCTGCAATTCGTCCTTTATCATTCGCTATTCCTGAAATCCGAGACAATTTTTCACCCGCTTGTCCAATCCCAGCTGTTTTTATAAACTTTCCATGTTTTTGTTTTAGTTTATTTTCAGCTTCAATTATATCCATACCCCAAATATCAGAAGCATCTTGTATCTCCTTTTTGCCTTCTATAATTGATACATATTTAGGAGAATTAGCAGCACCAGTGAAAAGAATTGCATCATATCCACATTTCTTAATCTCGGGACCAAAAGTTCCTCCACTATTCGAATCCCCCCACGTCCCGGTTAAAGGAGATTTACCCGCAACCATATACCTACCTGAAAGGGGAGCAGCAGTTCCAGTTAATAGTCCAGGAAAGAAACCAAATACAGATTCAGGACTTAATGGATCAATTCCGGACCGTGTAGCCTCATAAATAAGTTTAACAGCTAAACCATAACCTCCAAGATAATGTTGATAAATTATTTTATCAATTAATTCATCTTGAAAGATCTCTTCAGTGAGATTTACCCATAAAACTTTTCCAAAAAATCCTGTTTTCATAGATAATTTTCAGATTTCTTTTAGTTTCAAATAAATTTGACTTTATTAAATTTTTTCGAAACCACCAAGTTTTTTAAGACTAAGTTTACTCAAACGGTTGTTTATTTAACTAAATAACTTTTTCTACAATGTAAAATCGGATACAGAGGAATCATCATAATGATGGTTTTTAAGAGTATTACTGTGAGATTTAACCCTACTTAAATTTTTTTGAAGAAACATTTAAATATACAATTTATTATAATATAGATGTTACCATATCGGAGCGATCCCTCAGAAATAACCATTAATTCTTTATTTCAGAGTGAACTTAGCATTTAGAAAGGGTTGTAATGAACCAATTCTCCTAAAAAATAAATTTGAAATAATTACCATAAAAATCAAAATTAATCATGTCTGTAGTTCGAACAGTAAAAAATAATGATGTGATTATTCAGAAATTCATTGATTGGGATAAATTTGAAAACGTTTTTTATAATAATTTTTATCTAGAAAATTTCAAGATTGTTGTGAAAGTTCCCCTTTTTCCAAATCAAGATCCAAAAGAAGATCTTAAAATAAAAAAATTCAATCTTGAAAAATATACTTTTCTAATATCTTATGATTAATCAAGCTTGAATAGATAACTCCAGGAACTTAGATTAAGGTTTCCTCCTCTTTTCGACATATACTCTGTTCCAACAAGAGAAACATATATATTTTCCGATTTCCAACAATACTAAATCTTTAGTTGCACGTATCATTCCACAATTACGACATTTTTCGATCATAATAAGTTATTAAACATGTCTTATATTACTCAGAATCTAATCCATTATCCTATTTTATGTTAAGAGTTCAACCTGTTTTTTGATTACAATCTGGATGATTAAGCGTAATATAATTATTAATATTATATTAAGCAAATACTTCTCTACATTGTAAGCAGAGAATGATAACATTAAACCAATAATAATAGCTAACAAACCTCCTGTATGAGCAAAAATGGGGTATTCTAATTTAGTAATGTTTAATCATAATAAATTTAATAAGGGAACAATGAAAAAAATCAACATAAATCCAAAAAAAAATTTCATAAATACCTCCAATGAGAGATACTAACTTAAGTTTCTTCAAATTACTTTTTGTCATATTTGTTCTCCTATGGCTCCTAATTAATTAAAGGTTATTGTATGCATATCAATATTTTTCTTAAAAACTTTGAAATAAAAATTTTATAAAAATAATATTTTAATAATAAAGCTCATCAACCTCTTCATCTCTCCTCCTGTTTCTTGAACTTGAAGATGTGCCCCAAAAAATATGTGATAAATAGCCAAAAGAGGGGAATCTAATACCAGCGTCATCTAACAGAATGACTATTGCAATAATAATTAACACTACAATTGCGAGTATTATTGTACCAATTAGGATAAACATATAAACGCTAACAATTTTATACGCTATAAAAATCGCAGGTAATTTTTCTATTCTTTTAGTTGCTATTGCCCCAAAAAACATAGTAGTCAACGTAAAGATACAAATTGCTGCCACAGAAATAGAAATTGTCAACAAGAAATTTTTAATATTGAATACTACAAGAAAGATGATTTCAGCAATTATTAGAAAGATTATAAATAGAAATGCATGAGCAAGGCCATATCCCTTAGCGAGGTATTTATCTTTAAGTGAGATTCCAATTAAACACACAATAATTGCACATTCTAAAGCTATAAATACGACCATATGAACTTGTTTTGCTAAAGGATTACCCAACATAACAATTGGAACCGTAATAATACCGGCGGTAAATGTAAATAAAAAATAAATAATAATTCCTAAAACACTCTTACCTTTTTGAGATATTCTATTCAATGAAAAAAACATAATAATATCGACTATTACAATCAAAATATATATTCCAACAAACTCTGAAAATTGTAAATTAGCAAGGATTAGGGTAAAAAATAGATCACCTATCAGCCAAATTAGATTTCCAATCAATAAAATTGGTAATACTTTCAGTAAAAAAATTTTTCGATGGGCTGGAGAAAGAATATATTTAGATTCTTTTTTACCTTCAACATTGGATTTAGGATCCTTAAAAGATTTATCTTTGTATCCAGATATCTCTTCGGGCTTATGTTCGGTTTGCTTGTTTTTAATTTGTTCATGTACGGGAGGATAATTGCAAAATGGGCATGAAATTGAATCATCTTTTAAAGCTTTTCCGCATTGCTCACAATAATTAGGCATTCTATTACCACTAAAAGTATATTATTGAAATAATAGAGAAGTTTGATCTATTTATAATTATTTTGATCAATTATTTAGTTCTTACAATCAATAAAAAATTTACCCTCAAATTCCATTACACTTACAGACAACGGTTTTAATGTCAGTAGTGTTGATCATTCCACTGGAACAATCCAAAAAGGGTGAAAAATAAAATTTTATCAATAATACCGAGAGTGGTAACAGATTTGTTGATGAGGAAATAAGAGAAAATCCAATTGATTGGGTTAATTACAAAACAAACATGTCGATCTATCTTTTCCATTATTGTAACAAAAAATACCTAATTTTTTATACAAATAAGAGATAATCCATTATTAGCAAAACGAGTTCTATTATGAATAAAAAAAAAATTCCCGTTATTATTGGTGTAGCTCAGTTCACGCAACGTAAGGGTACTTCTCAGCCTCTTGATCCACTAAGACTAATGATCAAAACTAGCCAGAAAGCTATTGATGATACAAATGTTAATAGTTTAGTAGATTTTATCGATGCTGTTTATATGGTTAATATTATATCTTGGTCATATGAAGACGCTCCTGGTGAACTTAGTGAAAAACTCAATATAACTCCAAAAGAAAAAGTTTATTTAGGCGATGGCGGAAACAGCCCTCAAATGTTAATAAATCGAGCTGCCAAATCTATTTTTACTGGAATTCATCGCAGTGTTCTTATTACAGGAGGGGAAGCGGGCTACACGGGATCTAAAATAATTAAAAATACTCTTCCTAAAAGTTGGCCTCCATATAAATCCCCAAAATACATGGAAAAGAAGATATGGGGGGGGATTGACGATTTTGAAAGGCTGTATGGGTTTAGAAGAGCGGCAATACCATATGCAATTTTTGAGAGTGCCATTAGAACGATTTCTAAACGGAGTTTAGAAGACCATACTAAATATTTAGGTGATCTTTTTACCAGATTTTCAAAGGTAGCTTCAAAAAATCCTTTCAGTTGGACTCAGAAGTATCATAAAGCGGAGGAAATCACAACTCCTAGTCTTAATAATCGTTATATTACTTATCCTTATACGAAACGTATGTGTGCTAACAATTTTGTAGATCAATCTGCCTCAGTAATAGTTACAAGTCAGGAGGTAGCTGAACTACTTAAAATTGATCCTAAGCATTGTGTTTATTTAATGGGGAGTGCAGACTTAAACAATATCCATGAAATTACTCGACGTCCACTATTATATGATTCACCTGCAATAAAAGAAAGTTCTAACCTAGCTTTAAAACAAGCAGGTCTGACACTTGATGATATAGATAAGTTTGATATCTATAGCTGCTTTCCCTCAATAGTAGAGATAATAATGAGAGAACTAGGTATAAAGAAAGATGATCCGCGTAATTTAACAATTACAGGAGGACTTCCATACTTTGGAGCACCTTTAAGTGTCTATTCTTTACATGCTGTTGTCACAGCAGTGGGAATGATACGAGACAATCCTTCTTTAAATATAATGGTTTTAGCAAATGGTGGTTATAATTCCGGAGAATCTGTAGGGATTTATGGCTCGCAACCACCTTACATTCCTTGGAGTGTTCGAGATGACACGATTATCCAACAATCGATTATAGAAAAAAAATTGCCTTTATCCATCGAAAAAGCTAATGGATCCCTTACAGTCGACGCCTATACTATTATGTATGATCGATTAGGAAAACCTAAGAGAGTGATTGTTATTGGGACGCTTGAAAATGGACTTCGTACTATTGCTATAACGAAAAATTACATCCCTAAGCTCTTAACACTAGAAAAACAAGATTTAGTGGGGAGGATTTTTGTGGTTCAATACGATTCAACTGTGGAGAGGAACATTCTTAAAATTTATTGATTATCTCAGAAACGTCTAAAAGTAGAAAATTTATTGTCTTTCATTCATCATCGCCCTAAAAATTTTGGTTCTCTTTTCTCAAAGAAAGCAAGCAACCCTTCTGTTAAATCAATACTATCAAAAGCTTTAAATAATGCTTCAGATTCATTATTACAAGCTTCTATCATCTTCGCTTCCAATACTTTCGTTATTGCCAATTTAGCAAGGCCTATAGAGAATGTAGGACCACTTGCTAATTTTTCAGCAATTTCTTTTACCTTATCAATGACGACATCATCAGGGAACAAACCGTTAATTAATCCCATTTTTAACGCATCTTGAGCGCTAAATCGTTCTCCAAAGAAAATCAATTCTTTTGCTTTATGGATTCCAACTATTCTTGGCAATAAATATGTAGAAGCCATCTCCGGAATAAGCGCACGTTTCATGAAAAAAGTACCCAATTCAGCACTGTTAGCTGCGTAAATTAAGTCACAATTTAAAGCAATATTAAACCCACCTCCTAAAGCCAGGCCGTTTATAGCGTTATTATGGGTTTTTGTGTTTTATATAATTTTAATACAGTACGCTTTTGAGACACATCGATTTCCATCTCTCCTGATTGCATTTTTCCACTATCTTCAACATCATCAACATCACCAGCCATTCCTTCGCTGGCTTGATTAAAATCAATTCCAGTAGAAAAAACTCTGCCTTTTCCTGTAATTATCGCAGCTCTAACTTCACTATTTTTTGCAACCTCATCTAACGCTTCATATATTTCATCAAACATTTTACCATTTATGGCATTCAATTTATATTCCCTATTGAATGTGATAGTTGCCACAGCGTTTTTTATTTCAAATAAAAGATATTTGAAAAGAAAAGATGTTTAATTATTACACTGGCTCAGCATCTATCATGACTGCAACTAAAAGAGCCGGATTAGAACCTTTATTTACCCAGTCATGATTCGTACCCCTCTGAATTACAACATCAAATGGTTTTAAATCCACCTCATCGTCCTCCAAAAGGAGTGTTATTTCTCCTTCAAGCAATATAATATAATCAACAGTTTTAGTTTTATGCATACCTGAGTTTTTTCCAGGATTTATCTGAAAGAAACGAAGTAGAGAACCATTTGGTGGAGGTTCAAGTCTAAATTCTCGCTTCGCAGCATCATTTTTATGCTTATTATCTGCGGGCGACCTATCTGTAACCCACATCTCGGAAAGACCTCCAAATCCAATAGGAGGGCCATCATAGGCTATAATTGATTTGCCTTCCTCATTATTACCAGTTATTATTCTTCTTAATTTCCCTTCCATAAGATATCTAACCTCCTTTTAATATATCTTTATTCAATTAAATTTTGTAATTAATTACTCATTATTATTTTAGGAATATACTTATCTAAATGACCATACTTCTACATTTTTACCCAATTCTTCATTATTGCTTATCACAGTATTAGATATAATTATGTGAATTTAATCCAAGCTTCGCATGTCCTTAAAGCTGTAAACTTCTGTAATTTTTTGGTTGCAGAGTCAATTTCTTCTTGAATCATAAAGTATTTTTTTATACCCTGTTTTTCAAGATCCTCAATTTTATCATTAACTATACTCTTTACTTTTTTTGAAAGATTTTTAGTATATTTAGCGCTCTTTTTTGTTAGGTTTGAATCATTAATTTCAAGAGACTTTAATTCATCAATATAACCTTTTTTATCAAGATTGTCCAATTTATATTGAAGAAACCCTATACTCATCTCGCGTAATCGCAGTGCTCCATTTACAATTTGTCCATGATCTTCCAATTTCCCTTTAAATGCAAAAATAACCTCCCAAATAATGAATCCTGCAATGATTAGCGCAAAAATATCAGCTAAGAACAAATAATTTCTTATATCTGTTAAATCATTAAATGTAATAGTAAAAATTAATGAACTAGCTGCTATCAAACTTAAAATTAAAGTTATGCTGAGTTTTATTTTTCTTCTTTTAGCAAATCTATCCCAAAGAACTGAATGATTTGCTTCTAAATCCACAGAATGGTTATAAGCAGCTTTAATTTTTGCAATCGCAATTTCTTTTAAGTCTTGTAATTCCAATTCATTCTCCATACTATAATCACTAAATTGATAATGTTAGGGATTAAAAAAAATTCTTATTATTATAACATAAATCATACATATTAAATTAATAATTTTAACAATAGGGTGAAAAACCAACCCCGTTTTCGTATCTCTTTCTTTATTGGATTATGAAAGTATAGTTTGAAAATTTAAAATTTTTGATTTGTTTATATTTAAATTCAAATTTTATGAATATAGATATGATTTTTGAGCCTTTCAAAAGGGTAGATAATGGAACTAAAAAGTCTGGCTCTGGTATTGGCCTTTTTATATGTAAAAGAATAGTAGAACGCCTTGAAGGTCGTTTATGGTTGGATTCAGAAATAGATAAAGGATCGACATTTTATTTCAAGATACCAATTAAAGAGGATCTTTCATAAATTAAACACGAAGAATATTCATATCCCAAAAAAAAAGAGGGAATTATTTATTCGATTCCTAGTTTAATCCCTGAAACCATAATAAAAGTTAATGAGCAATAATAGAGTACCTTGTACTGTCAATGTATACGCTGGAACTGAGAAAATAGTAAAATCCCACCCAATCGTATAAACTAATAATGCTGTAATGACTAAAATTAGCACTAGTGAGGAAAGCAGGTTCTTCCCTTCTCTTTTCAACCAGCTCTGTTCTTCTGACATTAGTTTTTCAATAATTTCGGCATCTGAAAGTGATGCATCCATATTTTGCACTTTTTCTCTTATATTATTTTTTTCTCTGAACTTCATGATAGATCTAAAAAATGCTCCGATAATGAAAAGCCCTATCATTAAGAGAACATCTGCAAGAGTATTTGATTCTGTAAAAGATATAGTCGGTTTTATGAAGATGAGTATTTGAATTAGAATTAGCATAAATACTAAAAACACTCGAATAGTATATTTTGGTAAATAAAGGGGTTTTTTCTCTATTCTATCGTTAAGGACTAAGTCAGATTTTTTAATTTCATTGATAATTTCTTTTAATTTTTCCGTGCCACTCTTTCTGGTTTCAAAATAAAACGCGACGACTATAAATATTGCACTAATTATTAAGCCTGGGATATCTTCACCATATATTAAATATCCAAAAGGAAAGGACACAATCATAACTGTTATAAAAGCACGAACTGTCCCTCGAGGCATTCCAAGTGGTTGGCCCTCAACTTTACCATTTTCACTAAACCGGTTAATTATACACCAAATACTGAAAATACCAAATAATATCCAAGTAATCATTTTATTTTCACATTTTTTTAATAATTATTATTCAACTATATTATTCCGAGAAATAAATATCTCTCTTTATATTATTTAAAAACTCATTAAATTCTTTATCTTGAGCAATCTCTTCCTCAGTTTTCTGGTAATCTTCCTCTTGATCCCATTTATTTTTTTTAAGATTATAATCAACGCATATACCTAACTTCGTGATGTAATAATTCTTTGCCGGAGAATATTCTTTAAAAAAATTCTTATTCTTTAATTCTGTAAAAAATTTCCATCCTTTACCCTTGGTGCATTCATTTAAATAGATCAATATTTTTTTATGAATTATTCCTTTATCATCTTCAGTTCTTTTATTAAAAATAAAATCTTTATCGTTACGTATGAAAAATAGAAATTTATAATAGAGATCTTGTTTCATCTTTTTCTGTAAGCCTCCAACCTCGTTGTTGTATTCTTCCTTTTCTATCTCCATTTTATCTAATTCATCTATTGATTTCTTAGCAAAATCAAGAACTTCACGTAATTTTTGATCGTAATCCTCACTCCCGATTTCAGGTTCCATATCTTCTGTCAATTGTACGAGTTCATTTTTCTTTCTTTTTCTTTTCCAAATCTGGCCTTTTAAGAGATCAATTTCTCCTTGATATTTTTCATAAAAGTAATTCTCAAATTTATCTATATTAAAAATATAACTTTTTACTGGATTCTCATCCTTTACTAATCCTTCCTTTAGCAAAGGTATTATCTCAGCGTATTTTCTTTGAATTTCACTCAAAAACATGGGTGTTTTCTTTGTTGACTTACAGAAATAGCTTATTAAATCAATATTCTTAACATTTTCTTCTAGTATTGATTGAGCTTTCTGTTCGATTGAGTTTTCCATAATGCTCTCTTAAATGAGAATCCTTATAAAAATGTAAAAAAGTAGGATAATTTAAGTTCTCCTTAATTGGAAATTATATTAATCATAATGTACTTCAGTTATGGCTGAAAAAAAACTAGCTAATGAGGAATTGTATTAGGTAAGTTTCAAGTCATATAAAAAGGCTTTTCCTTTTTTACCAATCACTTTCAGATTATTTATTTTTCTCAAACAATATGTCATTTTTCGAGCTAATCCAATTGATTTTTTTAAAGCCTTAGAAAGTTCAAAATTAGTAAATGGAAATTTTAAGTCTTTAGGAATTAAGGTTAAAAAATCCTTAGGTTCATGAAATCTCTTTTGGTCTATTATATTAACCAATTTTCGATCTACGATACTCCAACCTTTTCTTCTCCAACTCCCTTTACCGTTGTTAAGCCTTGTTTCTTCTACATGAACAATTAATGCTTCAATTGACAGATTAGAATTCATAATAATATGAGGAATCCAGATTAACTCCTCAAAAATATTTGCATATGAATTATGTTTAGGAGATAATCTTCTCCTAGTTACTTGTGCTCCGGTTTGATCCAAACAAACAATCCATTTTTTTTGCACTATTGGGTATATTAACCGAACTTCATAACGTTTAAGAAGGTTTTCAAGTTTTTTCCTGATTGCGGAAAAGTTTTGAGTTTGGATTTCAATAAGAAGTTTCCCTCTTACAATATCAATTATATAACCATCAATAGGTGTCTCAATCTTATCTCCAGGTATTTTAAGCCAATCTTTTAACTCAGCATGGAGGGATTTTTCTTTTAAGGTTCCGATTTGATTAGAAAGAGTAGAATTAGAAATACTTGTCATGACTATACCACTACTATAATTATGTCTTAAAATTGAAAGTGTAATTAATGAAATTAAAAAGGCAATAATATTAACATATGTATAAATTATAACTTCTAAGTAATTACGAAGTTTACCATTTTCCACAATTCCTTTAAATTTTTGAGTTCTTATTAAAAGTAAAGTACTTTTTTTGGAAAACCATATAGATGTGGTGTATTCCAAAATATTATCATTCCTGATTGGAAATGGTATTCGACCATTAAAATCCAAGAGATAGATGGATTAAAACATTCATTCTTATACAAAAAATGGCGGGAGGGTATTGAGGTTAACCTCAACCTAGCTATTTTTTATACTGCCACCGCTATAAATAGTTTAAGCTGTTTAGAGAAAGTTTTTTGACTTTTTAAAATAAATTTTATTAAAACAAATATATTTAAATATAAATTGTCCTTATATTCTCATATGGAATGGTCTCATATGAGACCATATTATTCAACTATTAACTAACAAAGTAATGTCTCCCCTGGAAGAAAGGAACAATATGATATCACTGAATCATTCTGAATTCGTTGTTCTGGGATTGATAGCTGAAAATCCTAGTCATGCCTATAATATCAATAAAAGGATTGAAGAACGTGGCATGAGAAATTGGACTAATATAGGTAAATCTTCGATTTATCGAGTAATCAAGAGTTTAGAAAAAAAAGGATTAACAGATAAATGGATAGAAGAAGTTGATAATAGAACACTTAAGGTCTATAATATAACAGAAAAAGGTTCCAGAGTTTTAAGGGAAAAGGTTGTAAATGTTATAAAAGAATTTATAGGAAAAAATGATGAAGATTTTTATGTAGCTTTTTCTATGCTTCCAATATTATCTCACGAGGAGCAAATTGAATCAATATCCTATTCTTTAAATACTATTATAAAACATAAAAAAGAATTGGAGGAAATGCTAGATGAAAGCTCTCATATGCCATTAAATGTACGGGGTTTGTTTTTACATCCCATTAAAATATTAGGAATTGACGTTGAGTTTCTAAACTGGGTGTTAGAAGAAATTAAAAAGGGAGGAGGTAAAGTTGGTCCAGAAGCATATGGTAAATAACTTTATCCACAGAATTGGGTGTCATTGTGAGTCATCTGCTATGAGAGATTTATTTGAATTCTATGGATATACTATTACAGAGGCAATGGCATTTGGCTTGGATGCCACAATGGGATTTGGATTTTTCGATACTACCAATCTTATGTCTTTTATTCCTGAGTCTGAAGTTCAATTTTTTCTAGGAGGTAAGCAAGGAATAATTGAACCAAATTCATTAGCTTGTCGATTATTAGGAATCATTTTCAGGAAACAATCCTTTTCCAGTGCTGATAAGGCTTGGGAAGAGTCAAAAAAAATGTTAGATCAAAATATTCCATTAATCCTGAAGATTGATATGGGGTATTTACCTTATTTTGAGCATCAAGGGGAATTCCATTTTGGCGGTCATGCTATTTCGCTCGCAGGTTATGATGAAGAAAAAGAAGTTGCATATGTGGGAGATTCCGAATTTAAGGGATTTCAAGAAGTATCAATTAGTATTCTTAAGAAAGGAAGAAACTCGGAATTTGGACCAAAGTTTATGCAGCCGAGTAATGCTCAGTTCTCCATGTCGAGACGTCCAGATGGAAAGCATCCTCCGTTAGCAGCAGGAGTGAAATTATCAATCCAAAAAGTAGTAAATAACATGTTAAGACCTTCCGTAAATAATAATGGAGTTCAAGGGTTAAAATTATTTGTTAACTCTATCCTTGAATGGAAAGAGAAATTGCAAGGAAAAAGAAAAAATGCATCAGGTCAGGATGTTTCACTAGCCAAAACGATGTTTGAATTATTACATGGATATATTGAAACATGGGGGACCGGTGGCGCAGCTTTCCGGAGTTTATACAAGATATTCTTGGAAGAATTACTTAATCACCCGGAGTTAAGAGAAGGCCAAAGAGCGTGGAGTAAGGAAGAATTTAAGATCATTGAAAGTGTTATACCAATAATAACTGAAGTAGCTCAAAAATGGACTTTAATAGCAGAGACTTTAAAAAATGTCTCGGAAGAATACAATGACGATTGTTTAGCCCATATAGATTTAGACGAATTACACAATATTGCTCTATTCATACTTACCAATGAAGAGGGTTTATTCAAAAAATTATCAAAAATTAAACTATAAGTGGTGAAAAAAGAGTGAAAAATAATTTAGCAGCTCCTTGTGGAATGTACTGTGGTGCGTGTAGATCCTACTTATTATTAAAGAAAGATCTATTAAAAGAGAGAGGACGTAAATCAGGTTGTAAAGGCTGTAGAATTCGAAATAAAAATTGTTCTTTCATTAAGAGAGATTGTCTAATGCTAAGGAAAAAAGAAATTGAATTTTGTTTCGAGTGCGATAAATTCCCTTGCCAGAATTTAAAAAACATTGATAGTCGCTATCAAGAAAAATATTTTCTAAGTTTTATAGGCAATTTAAAAAGGATTAAAATAATAGGGGCTGAAAAATGGCTCCAAGAGCAAGAAAAACTATACACTTGTCCTAAGTGTAATGGTGAAATTTGTATTCACGATGCAGAATGTTTTGATTGTGGAAATAAAATAAATCCGAATATAAAATAGAAGTGAGTAAAAATTGGTTAGAATAGTTATAGAAGATTTTAAGCATATGTCTGGTGCAAATTGTCAGTTGTCAAGTCTAAGCAAAGTTCTTGCGTATTATAACATTGAACTTTCAGAACCTAGGATCTTAGGATTATGCTCAGGGTTAGGCTTTTTTTACTATTATATGAAACTAATGCCTTTCCCAATGATACTAGGATTGGTAGTGAAAAAGACGGAAGTTTTTGAAAGGGTCTTAAGTTGTTTAGGAGGGAGTGTAAAAATTACAGAAACTGCTTCAATTCAGGAATGGTCTAATTTAGAAACTAAAGCTTGGGAAACAATAAGAAATTCTGTCTAATAGAAAATTATATATGTATTTTTGTTTAAAACTGATTGAAAATATGGTAAAATATGGATGAAATTAGAGTTGTAGGGGCAAGGATTCATAACCTAAAAAATATCAATGTTAATATCCCGAAAAAGAAAATTATACTAATAACAGGTGTTTCTGGTTCGGGAAAATCAAGTTTAGCATTCGATATCATATTTAATGAAGGAATGAATCGATATCTCCAAGCAATTGGATTTCCTCCTAAATTAGAAGATGAAAAACCATTCGATTTAATTGAAGGTTTAAGTCCAACCATAGCAGTAGAACAGAGGACGACGAGAGCATTCAATCCTAGATCAACTATCGGCACTAAGACAATAATTTACAACTTACTTAGAATGTTATATGCCATTGAAGGTGAATTATTGTGTCCTATTTGTAAAATCTCAGTAGATGAGAACTTAGAGTGCGAATTGTGCGGTTTAGTGAGAGATCGTGTGGAGATTAAACATTTCTCTTTCAATGAGCCTTCAGGAATGTGCTTAGAATGTAAAGGGAGAGGATATACAATGCATTTCACAGAAGATAATATAGTACAAGACTATAATAGAAACCTTGTCGAGATAACAAAAGCAGGTTCTGCTTGTTTTGCTGATCAAACTAGATGGGTTGAACAATTGGGGGGTTTTTATGATTTCGATATAGATACACCTTATAAAGACTTACCAGAAAAGATCCGAAATATATATCTTCACGGGAGTGGAGGAAAAAGATTATCATTCAGAATGGAGTCTAAAAATTTCTCAGGAATTATGAAACAAAGAGTATACGAAGGGATTATCCCTCACTTAGAGAGAGCTATGAGTACTAGCGTAAGTACATATCGGAGAAATAAAATAACCAAGAATTATATGACCAAGCAAAAATGCGATGAATGCCAAGGATTTAGAATTAATGATCAAGCAAGAAATATAAAAATCGCAGGAAAACATATTGGAGAATTAGCTATTATAGTAATAGATGATATAATTGAATTCTTAGAAAACCTGAGTGATAAGCAAATAAAGACGGAGCAAGGGAAAGCATTGATTGATAAAATTCTCAAACGCCTCCAAAATATGGTAAACGTTGGGTTATCTTACATGCATCTCAATAGAACTCTTCCCACTCTTAGTGGCGGAGAACAGCAAAGATTAGCACTTATGACGCATTTAGATGCAGGCATCGATTCTCTCATATATATTCTTGATGAACCAAGTATGAGTTTACATGAAAAAGAGAAAGAATCTTTGATTCAACTACTAATTAAACTAAAAGAACAAGGTAATACTGTAATTGTTGTCGAACATGATAAACGGTTTATAGAAATAGCGGACGAGATTATTGATATTGGCCCAGATGCAGGTATTAAAGGAGGGGAGATAGTATTTCATGGTAAACTTGAAGATATCACTAAAGTTAAAGATTCACATACAGGCCAATTCATGGCTGGAAAAATTTCATTGCCAGAAAAATCCATAAAAGACCGTAGAATAACCAATAATGATACTAAATATCTTTCGATCACGAATGTTAGCACTAACAATCTCAAGAATATCTCAGTGAAAATCCCATTAGGAATGATGGTTGGCATATGTGGGGTGTCTGGTTCAGGTAAAAGTTCATTAATTCAGGATACACTCGTTCCATTACTAAAACCACATTTTACGCGGGAAGCCGTAAAAAAAGGTAAAACAACTCAAGAATCTGAGGAGGAATTTGTGAATGGAGAGGATCTTTTAGAATTTACTGGATCCATACATGGTTGGGAAAATATTGATGAGGTTATTGTTGTGAATCAAAGACCTATAGGGAGGACAAGAAGATCTATGCCAATCTCATATATTGGCATTTGGGATAAAATAAGAAACGTCTTTGCAAAATTGCCCGAAGCAATAAAGAAAAAATTTGTAGCAGGGCACTTTTCTTTCAATTCAGATAGAGGAAGGTGTCCAATTTGTAAAGGGGATGGAATAAAAGATATTCAAGTATCATTTTTAAGTGCCATAACAATACCGTGCAAAGAATGTAAAGGTCAAAGATATAAAACTGAAATTTTAGAAATAAAATATAAAGGAAAAACAATCGCAGACGTGTTAGACCAAACAGTTTCCGAGGCACTCGACTTATTTAAATCACAACCGGGTATTTTGAAAATTCTTAAGATTCTTGAAGAAATAGGAATGGGATATATCACCTTAGGTCAACCAGCTCCTACCCTCAGTGGAGGAGAAGCACAGCGAATAAAACTCGCAAAAGAACTGGGACGTGCTCGAAAATCAAAATCTCTTTATATTTTAGATGAACCTACGATTGGATTATCTTTTTATGATGTCAGGAAATTAATGGAATTATTAGAGCAATTAGTCCAAGAAGGAAATAGTGTGATTATTATAGAGCATGACCCTGACATTCTATCCTTTACTGATTACATTATTGAATTAGGGCCTGAAGGTGGTCCTAAAGGGGGGGAAATTATTACGAAAGGTACTCCAGAAAAAATTAAAAGTAATAAAAACTCTAAAACTGGTCCTTATCTCAAATAAATAACTGTTTAAAGAAAATGGAAATCAAGATTCGAGGGGCTCGGGAACACAATTTGAAGGCAGTCGACGTGAACATTAGAGATGGACTCACGGTGGTGACTGGAGTTTCTGGGTCAGGAAAGACATCACTTATTTTTGACATATTATATAAAGAAGCTCGTCGGCGTTTCTTAGAGGTATTTTCAGTTAATAAAGACCAGATAAATTTAAATCCCGCAAAAGTAGACTCCATTTCAGGATTAGGACCTACGATAGCACTAGGTCAAAACCTTCTCAATCGTAATCCTAATTCCATTGTAGCATCTGCGACGGGACTTCTTCCTTTATTGAAACTTTTATATGCTAGATTTGGAGATCGAAAATGTCACGTATGTGGTGCTTACTTGTCTGTGTTAAAAGAAGATGAGATTGTCGCCAAAATATATGGTCTGATAAAAACGGAATCCTTAAAAATCTCAGCTCTTCTAGTTAAGAATGTTAAGGGAAGTCATCAAACCCTTCTTGAGCTTTTAAAGAAGGAATTTAGTGTTGAAGCACTAAAAGTGGATGGAAATCCATTAACGGATAGATTAGATCCCAATGAACCTCATGACATTCAAATTAAAATAGGACAAGCAGATTCAAGCAGTTCAATTAATGATATTCGAGAAATTGTTCAGAACATCTCTGGAATAGGTGCAGGCTCCTTATTAATTGAAAGTATAACAAAATCAATCCTCATTTCTCGAATTCCTGCTTGTGTTGAATGTGGGACATGGTTCGGAGATCTTGATCCTAAACATTTTACGCGAACATGCCCACACTGTAAGGGAAAAGGATGTAGGAATTGCAATGAGACAGGATATCATCCTTTAGCATCCAATGTTACTTGGGAAGGATTATTATTTCCCAAGATATTAACAAAATCAGTAGGAGATCTTGTCTTTCATTTTTCTAGAGAGGATATACCGATTTCTGATCGATTATTACAAGAAATAAAAAAACGACTAATGGCATTGCACACCGTGGGTTTAGAGTACTTGACTTTAGACAGAGTTTCTCCTACCTTATCTCGAGGAGAGTCTCAAAGAGTTAGATTAGCTATTGCAATATTGAGTGAACTGGAGGATGTGACCCACATTCTTGATGAACCGACAATTGGTCAACATCCTGCTGATGTCGCAAGATTAATACCACTTTTCCAGAAACTTGCAGGTCCTGTAATTTATATTGAGCATGACCGGCAAGCAGCCATATCAGCAGATTATGTGATTGATATGGGTCCTGGAGCAGGGAATGAAGGTGGTGAAATTATATTTACTGGGACTCCTGCTGAATTATGGAAAGTAGATACCCCTTCAGGGTTATATTTTAGCTTGAGGAAACAAGTACCAATCCCAAAACGACGTTCTGAATCAAAAACCTTTCTCGAAATTAAGGGTGCTACAATGCATAATTTAAAAAACATTAACGTGAAATTACCCTTAAATAGGCTAACGATTGTAACTGGAGTATCGGGATCGGGGAAAAGTACATTAATAGAAGATGTATTATTTGAATCCCTCAAGAGAAAAAAGTCTATTGGATGTAAAGCACTTGAATATCCTAATATTAAGCCCATACTGGTAAATCAAGATCCTATTGGTAAAAATCCAAGATCTAATCCCGCGACTTATACAAAAATTGCAGATAGCATCCGAAAATTATTTGGGAAGTCAACTAGGTTTAAACCCACATTTTATTCATTTAATACTACCGAAGGTGCTTGTGAAACATGTAATGGGATGGGCGCACTTGAAATAAAGATGCGTTATTTACCTTCCAATTGGATTATTTGCTCTGATTGCGATGGAAAACGTTTCTGTGAAGAAATTTTATCAGAGTATGTAAAATTTGGAGAAAAAGAATACAATATTGCAGAATTTTATAATCTACCAATTTCTGAAATTATAAAATTATTTGAAAAGGAAAATCGTTTATCAGAAAGAGAACTTACAGCAGCGAAGCGCATGCTTAAAGCAATGAACGAGCTTGGTTTAGGTTACTTATCTCTAGGACAGCCATCTCCTACACTTTCTGGCGGTGAAGCTCAGAGAGTAAAATTATCAAAATATCTTGGAAGAGATACATTGAAAAATCAACTAGTCATTCTCGATGAACCCTCAACAGGTCTTCATCCACAAGATTTAGCAGGGCTTTTAACAGTATTAGATAAACTTATAAAAATAGGAGCTACAATCGTTGTTGTAGAGCATAACATTGATGTTATAAAAGCTGCGGATTGGATAATAGATTTAGGTCCGGGGTCTGGTCCCAAAGGAGGAAATTTGGTATATGAGGGTCCACTAGAAGGATTGATGAAGGCAAAAGACTCTTTAACGGGAAGAGCATTATGGGAGGAACAGTCCATAGTACCATTAACAAAAGATAGAATAAAAAGAAAAACATCTTCGGCAGAAATTGTTATTCAAAACGCTCATATACACAACTTAAAAAATATAAATGTTAAAATCCCTAAAAGAGTATTCACCGTTGTCACTGGAATATCGGGATCTGGAAAATCGAGCTTAATTATGGACACAATAGAAGCGGAAGCCCGACGCCGATATTTAGAAACATTATCTATGTATGAGAGACAAGGCACGAAGGAAACGTCCGAAGCACAAGTTGAAAATATCAACGGCCTTGGTATAACCACTCTAATTACACCAGAAAAGATAGTTCATGGATGGTTTTTTAATGTACGCTATACAATTGGGAGAGTCACTGATATAAGTCTCCATTTAGCAAATCTCTTATCCTATATGGGAGAACTTATGTGTCCTAATTGTAATCATTGGATGGAGAGAATGGAAGACTTTTATTGCATTAAGTGTAATATATTAATCCCAATTCCAAAACCTAAACATTTTATCACTTCTAATTATTCTGCCGCATGTTTAAAGTGTCATGGAGTAGGATCCCTTCAAATTCCTAGCCCAAATAAACTTATTGTTCATCCTGACAAACCACTTTGTGGAGGAGCAATGTATTCCCCTGGTTTTTTTCCAAAGGGATACTTATGTAAGCCTTATAATGTCGGGTATTATCTTATTCAAGCAATTGCAGATCGTTATGGTTTTGATAGATTTGAAACTCCTTGGAATGAAATGTCAGAAGATGCTAAAAATGCTTTCTTATATGGGGATGAAAAACCTTTAACAGTAGAAATTGAAAACAGAAAGGGACAGAGATATAAAAAAATTCTTTTATTTAAAGGTTTTTACGAACAATGGTTAAGGGATTGGGATGTAGGAGGAACCTATACGGATAATGAGCCGTGCGAAGAATGTAATGGGACTAAATTACGTCCTCAATATCTTGCAATTAGTTTATTTGGATTTAATATTCACCAATTATCCGAGCTTCCTTTAATAAAACTCCATAAAATTTTAAAAAGACAATCTTTAGATAATATTACGTATGAATTCGTTAAGAATAGCTTTAAAATAATAATTTCCCGTTTAGAATTTTTAATTCAAACGGGGTTGGGATATTTAAATCTTAACAGGGTTGCTGAAAGCCTTTCAGCAGGAGAGGCTCAACGCGTTAAGTTAGCAGGATTGCTTGGAAGTGATCTCACATCTCTCACTGTGTTATTGGACGAACCTTCGAGAGGTTTGCACCCATCAGAGCTTCAAGCTCTGCTCGATGTATTGCTAAATTTAAGAGATAAAGGAAATACAGTAATTACCATTGAGCATGATCCAATGTTTATCGAAAACGCAGATTATATTATGGATATGGGGCCTGGTGCGGGAGTTCATGGAGGTAAAATCGTAGCTGAAGGTTCTCTTAATAAAATAAAGGAAACAAAAACTATTACAGCTGACTGGTTGAATAAGAAAAAGAGAATTTTAGTAAAAACACCACGTCGGAAACCCAAAAATTGGCTTAAGATTTATGGTGCAACAGCTAATAATCTTAAAGGGGATTTAATCGAAATTCCACTTGGTTTATTAGTAGGATTATGTGGAGTATCTGGTTCTGGTAAGAGTACATTATTAATTGACACATTAGCAAGGGCTCTCGTCCCTATAAAGCACACTACCTCTGTAGCGAGAGAGCCAATGGATCCAGGTGAACATGATAGCATTGAAGGAGCTTTACCTCAAACAATTGTCATTGATCAAGCAAAGGCGAAACTCGGAAACCCATTAAAATTCCTAGATTTAGAACGCCCGATTTTAAAATTATTTGCAGAATCAGAGGATGCAAAGGTATTGGGTTTAAGTGAAAAAAATCTTGCTAAAAGATGCACAGTTTGTAAAGGGCGTGGAATTATCAAAGTAGACATGAAATTCTTACCTGATATTGTGGAAACATGTGAAGTATGCAAAGGATCAGGTTTTCAAGTTGAAGCGTGGCAGATTAGATACAATGACATTACTTTACCAGAAGTAAATAATCTTACCATTGATGAGGCTTTTGAATTATTCGATGGACACGATAATATTATATCAAAATTAAAATTCACTCAGGATGTAGGGTTGGGTTATCTACAATTAAATCAACCCGCTCACACACTTTCGGGTGGTGAAGCACAAAGGCTAAAGATCGTTAAAGAATTAAGTAAAAAATCAATAAAAAAAACGCTTTACATCTTAGATGAACCTACAATCGGACAACATTTAGAGGATATTTCACAGTTGGTTAACGTTCTGCAATTACTAGTGCAAAATGGACATACTGTCATAGTTATCGAGCATCATCCTCATCTATTAGTGTCTTGCGATTGGTTAATTGAATTAGGACCCGGAGCAGGGCCAAATGGGGGTAAACTTATAGCACACGGGACACCAGAGACGCTAGCAAAAGGAAACACTCCAACTGCTCCTTATATCAAAAATATTTTGGAGGAAATCTCATGACTTGGATACCACTATTACTTTCAGATCCATCTCCGTGTTTGAGGTATTTAGTATTGAAAGATTTACTTAAGAGATCAGATGAGGATCCTGAAGTTAAGGAATTATTAAAACTCCGTGAAGAAGATCCATTAATTACGGAATTAATTAAACTCCAAAAATCGAGTGGTGCTTGGGATTCTTTTAGCCTTAGTCGCATTGCTGTTGGAGATAATATTCAAATTACTTCAATGGCATTACAAAGATTGGGATATTTAGGTTTTGATCTAAAAAAAACATTCATTCAAAAAGGTGCAGAATTCATATTTTCACGGCAGCAAGAAGATGGCTCATGGCTTATGCCAGGTAAAAATCAATTGGTTGATGAAGAAAAGGGATATCAAATGATGCCAATTCAAACTGCAATTCCATTATTAGGATTAGTAATGTGTGGGTATGCGGAGGATAAAAGAGCAGAACAAGCTTATGAATGGTTGATAAGTAAACGTTTAGATGATGGGGCGTGGCCAGTAGGTATTGCATCGGAAAATTATGGAGGGATTGCGGGGTATCGTCGCCTAGCTCATTCTCGATGGGGTTGCCGTTCGAATACTACAGCTGTATTGACTTGCTTGGCGCATCATCCTAAAAGAAGGATAAGTGAAGAAGCTAAACGAGCACTTGATTTAATTTTAGGAACTGATATGAAATTAAGGACAAACCTTGGTTTTTTAATTGCTAGACTAATTGGTTTAGAGAAGTCAATTGGAAGAATCACCTATATGGCCAAATTTGACATTGCGCATATCCTTAATTTATGTTGGAGAGTTGAAGCAAGTGTTAAGGATAGTAGAATTGCGGAGTTTGTAGAATTTATTAAAGCTGAACAAGGACCTTACAGTTTATGGGAATATATAAACCATCCACAAGCTACTCGATGGTTGACTTTTGATCTTTTACGTTCACTCTCTAAATTAGAAACTCAAGAAGACTGGATAAGTTTAGAACCTATTACTCCTTTTAGATCATATCCTAAGAAAATTAAACGATTTTGATTATTAAAAAAAATAAAAAAGAATTATTTAAAAGTGTAGATCACCATTAATCCTTCATCGATTCTATCATTTGTACCAGCGCCAAAAGCTTGCACTTCTATTTCATACACACCAGTTACTAAGTTATCGATTAACACGTTTGCAGTTATGCTATACCCCATAAGAACTCCACCAGAAGTTTCTATATTAAATTCTCTCCGAGAGTTTAGTATTTCGACATTATCTATCATGAGGCGTATCCCACCTATAAGAATTCCAACGTTAGCTGTAAATTCACAATTGAATAATATTAAAACACTTTCTCCTGTATTCACGTTTATAGTTACGTCCATGTCTGGAACTTCCTCATAACTTGAGGATGTATAATAGATAGCGGGTTGTTCAGCAGTCCAGATTTGCATAATTTCAGAATTGTTAGTAGTCTGCTCTATAATTGTACCTGGTAGAATAACTACTGAATAGACTCCAATCCCACATCCACCTATTGCAATTATTATAGCCACTATTGCTAGACCATTACCTTTTCCCATAATTTTTGCACATCATTTTCATGTTTTAAAAAATTTTGAATTATATTACATTATAAACACCAAAATTTAAATGTATTTTTGGGAGATATAAATAGGGATGAGATGTTGATTTTTGTCTCACTGACAAATCTGAATAAATTAAATATCTATAAGTTATTCCTGAATTTCTTGGACTAAAACCATGGAAATTTATTCAAAAGAATTTCAAACTTTTTCTACTAAGAGTGTAATTTAAGTCAAAGAAACATTTATAAGTTTATATTCAATCTACTTTTTATAATTAACAATTCTAAAAGGATTACAAAGAATGAAAGATACTCAGAGTTTGTTTATTCCTAATAATAAAATGAGCTTAAGGTTCGTATCTCCTTTAGAATTGATGAAATTATTATTACTCTTATTATTATAGAGTGCCCTCTTTCTTTCTAGGAGAGTATTTTCTTTTTGAAAGAGTGGAAGGGCTATATATTCTAAATGAATTCGTAAAAGGTTAAAAAGATGATTAGAAAAAATGCGATTCTTGTTTCCGATATTATGGAAAAAATTAGAGGTTCACTTAATCTTCCTGAGAGAGCTTATTTTTTCGATACAACACTCCGTGATGGAGAACAAACTCCAGGTATTAGTTTTACTCACAAAGAAAAGTTATCTATTGCTCAAGCTCTTAATGAATTAGGGATTGATATTATAGAAGCCGGTTTTCCTGTAATTTCTCAAGGTGATTTTGAAGCTTGTAGAGATATTGCAAAAATGGGGTTAGATTCTGAAGTGATAGGTTTAGCTAGAACAAAGAAAATCGATATAGACAAAGTTATAGAGGCAGATATGGATAGTATACATTTATTTATTGCAACCTCGGAACTCCATATGAGAGAAAAACTCCATTTAACTAAAGACGAGGTGATAGAAAGAATAAGAGAGACGGTTTCTTATGCTAAAGAACATTACTCTACAATACTATTTTCAGCTGAGGATGCAACCCGGTCAGATTTAGAATTTTTAATTAAAGCTAACCTAACTGCTGTAAAAAATGGAGCTACTCGAATAAATATACCTGATACTGTAGGAACAATTTCTCCAATGGCTTTTGGACATATTATAAAAAAGAATTATGACGCTTTACCCAAAAATATACGCATAGCTGTCCATTGTCATAATGATTTTGGTCTAGCTGTTGCAAATACGATTGCTGGTTTTGAAAATGGTGCTTCAGAAGCTCAAACAACAATTTTAGGCTTGGGTGAACGGGCAGGAAATGCATCTTTTGAAGAGACAGCTATGTCTCTTTATGCATTATATCAAATGCCTATGAATATTAAGACGAAAAAAATATTTCCTACAGCTAAATTAGTTGAAAGTTATTGTGGCGGAAAAATTAAAATCGGACGATTAACACCTCTTATAGGTCAGAATGCGTTTGCTCATGAATCAGGTATTCATGCTCATGCGATGATTCAACATGCACGCACTTATGAACCCATTACACCCGAATTAATAGGAATTCACCGTTCTGACGATGTGGAAGCAATAATCAAACAGTCCATAAAACTTGGAAAACATACTGGAGCCCACGCTCTTAGGGCTAAAATTAATGATTTAGGAGTAAGCCCTAATGATGAACAAATAATGAAAATAATGAAGTATATAAAGAGATTTGGTGATAAAGGTCATGAGGTTTCCGAAGAGGATTTTTTAGCTATTGTAAAAGATGTTTTGGGTGAACTACCAAAAGAAGAACTATATGTAGAGCTTGAAGAGTTAACTGTTTTGACGGGATCAATTACACCCACATCAACAGTCCGATTAAAGATAAAAAATAATGGAAATATAATGGAAAAATTAGCATCGGCAACAGGAGTAGGTCCGGTAGATGCATCTTGTAAAGCAATAGTAAAGTGTTTTGAACCAATGAGCAAAATTAAACTTTTAAATTTCCAAATTGATGCAATAACAGGTGGAACTGAAGCTTTAGGTCATGTTACCCTTGAAATCATGGATCTTGAAAGCAATATAATAGTTAAAGCTAGTGCGATTCATGAAGACATTGTTATGTGCTCTGTTTTATCTCTTATAAAAGGATTAAATCTAATTGTTAAGAAAAAAAGCCTTTCAACAAAATAATTAATTTTTAATAAAAAATGAAATGCCAAAAATTATGGATTTAACAATTGCGGAAAAAATCTTAAGAGATCATTGCGATCGAAAGGATGTCTCTGCTGGGGATTTCGTTTTAGTAAATATTGATAAATGCTTAGCTAATGATATAACTGCTCCAAAAGCTATAGAAGTTTTCGAAGAAATTATAAAAGGAACAGAAAGAAGTGTTTTTGATACAAAAAAGGTTATACTGACACCAGATCATTTTACCCCAAATAAGGATATCGCTTCGGCAAAACAGTGTAAAATTTTGAGAGAATTTGCAATTAAGTATCACATATCACACTATTTTGAGGTAGGAAGAGTAGGAATTGAACATTGCCTCATTCCCGAACAAGGTTTAGTAGCTCCGAGTGATATAATTATTGGGGCTGATTCTCATACTTGTACATATGGTGCATTAGGAGCATTCTCTACTGGTGTTGGGTCTACAGATTTAGGAATGGCAATGGCACTCGGAAAATGTTGGCTTCAAATACCTGAAACCATAAGGTTCATATACTCAGGTCAGTTACATAAATGGGTTTCAGGTAAAGATTTAATTTTAAATACAATTGGCCAAATAGGTGTCGATGGTGCAACCTATAAAGTTATGGAGTTTACAGGAGAAATAATCGATAATTTATCTATGGCAAACCGTTTTACTATGTGTAATATGGCAATCGAAGCAGGGGCAAAAACAGGGTTCATTGTTCCCGATAAGATTACAGAAAAATATCTTAGAAATGTAGGAATTTCAAACTATAGAACCTATGAAAATGATCATAATGCGACTTATCATGACAGCATTGAAATCGATTGTTCTCAGATTGAACCTCAAATAGCACTTCCGCACTCACCAAGCAATATAAAACCAATATCTGAAGTACAGGCTTTACATATTGAAATTGACCAAGCGGTAATTGGTTCTTGTACCAATGGAAGATTGGAAGATTTACAGATTGCAGCAAGAATAATGAAAAATAACAAGATCCACCCTAGAGTGAGATGTATAATCATTCCAGGATCTCCTCATATCCTCATTCATGCCCTTAAGGAAGGTTTAATAGAAATTTTTCTTCAAGCAGGAGCGGTTATATCTCCACCTACTTGTGGTCCATGTTTAGGCGGACATATGGGAGTCCTTGCTCCTGGTGAAAGAGCGATATCAACAACAAACAGAAATTTCGTGGGGAGGATGGGGCATAAGGAGAGTGAAGTATATTTGTCAAATCCTGCAATTGCTGCGTCTTCTGCTCTAAAAGGTTTTATTACCTCTCCAGAAAGTATATGAGAAAAAAATCCAATATAATAGGTGAAAATAATAAAAGGAATAGTAATTAAATATCCTCAAGAGAATATTAATACTGATTTAATAGTTCCTGCTCGATACTTAGTAAATTCGGATCCTCAATATTTAGCGAAACATTGTATGGAAGATTTTGACTCAAAGTTTCGTCAAATAAAAAATGAACTTCAAGCAACAATTCTCGTAGCAGGTTCAAATTTCGGTTGTGGATCAAGTCGAGAACAAGCACCAATCGCTTTGAAAGCTTCGGGAATAGAATTAATTATCACTCCCAGTTTTGCACGAATTTTTTTCAGAAACGCGATTAATATTGGACTTCCAATTCTTCAGTTTCCTGATTTAAAAGCTTTAAATATGGGAGATAAGTTAGATGTTGATTTTGAACAAGGATTTATAAGAAATTTAAGTTCTAACCAATCTTATTCTTTTACCAGATTTCCCGCCTTTCTACAAAAAATAATTAAATTAAAGGGGCTGGTAAATTTTGCCAAAGAAGAAATAGCAAATTCAGGAATGAAATCTTAATATAATTAGTTCTGAAGAGGAATTACCATGAAGAAAACTATAGCAATCACCCGTGGTGATGGATGTGGTCCAGAAGTAGTAGAAGAAGGTCTAAAGATATTAAAAACTATTTCTGATTATACTGAATTCGATTTCGAATTTAAAGACGCTCCCGCTGGAGGGAAAATATGGAAAAAATATGGGAGTAACCTTCCAGAGAAGTCATTTGATGTTATTAAAAATTCTGATTCATTATTATTTGGTGCTATTGGACTTCCTGATTTACCGCCCGGAGTTGCTGAATCAGCAATCTTAAAGATAAGGCAGGAATTAGATTTGTATGTGAATTTAAGACCAATTAAGTTATATGATAGTCTAAGAGATAGATGCCCACTTAAAGACGAATTTATAGGGAAAGGTATTGATATCACCTTTGTAAGAGAAAATACTGAAGGAATATATAAGGATATAGGAGAAATATCAAAAGAGAGAGCGCAAAGTATAATGCTTTACACTAAAAAAGGGTGTGAACGAATTATACGATATGCTTATGAATTTGCGAAGAATGAGGGACATAAGAAAATTACATCAGTAGATAAAGCAAATGTGTTAAAACCAAGTCAATTTTGGCGTAAAATCTTTCACATAATTGGAAATAATTATCCTGATTTACAGAAAGAGGATATTTATATCGATAGTTTTTGCCAATGGCTTATTCGTGCTCCTTATTCTTTCCAAACTGTTGTTACAGGGAATATGTTTGGTGACATCATTAGTGATGAAGGTGCCTTCCTCATTGGCAGTTTAGGAATGGCATCCAGTGGAAATATTAATCCAGGAAAAGTTTCAATGTATGAACCTATACACGGATCTGCCCCAGACATAGCTGGTAAAAATATAGCAAATCCAATAGGTACTATTTTAAGTGTAAAATTAATGATGCAGGAATCATTCAATTCACCAGAAATTGGAAATTTAATTGATAATTCTGTGGAAGAAGCTCTCAACGAAGGAAGAACCATAGATATTAAAAATAAAGCTTTTAAAACGCTAACAACGAGGGAAATGGGTAACTTAATAGTTAAAAAGTTGATATCCATGCTAAAAAAATAGGGGGTTTTTCAGAGTTTTAGGTTTTATATAACGCCAGAAATTAGAGAATTATACCATGAGCATCAATAATATTATCAAACTTTTTCAATTCGTTAATATCTTCTTTAGATACGGGATCGTCTAAGGTAACTATGGAAATGGCTATATCTCCCATTTTTTTTCGACCACACTGTAAGCCTGCTATATTAATCCCTTTATTTCCTAAGAATGTTCCGATACTTCCAATGACTCCTGGTACATCTTTATTTTTAAGTACGAGCATGTAATTTGTGGGGGCGAGATCAAAAAAAAATTCGTTTATTTCGACTATTTTTGGGCGATCTGAAAAAACAGTACCCGCAATTTTAGTTGAGGATCCATCTTCAGTCCTGATGTAAATTTTTATATAATTTTCAAAATTAATGGGCTTTTCAAATTTTTCTAAAACAATTTTAATGTCATTTTCTTTTAAAATCTCTTCTAAATTAATATAAGTTATAACATCTATTAACCTACCATCAAAAAGAGATTGCAATATCACAGCTTTAATTGGTTCAAAGTTAGTAAATATCTCTCCTTTGTATTTAATTTTCACACTAGTGATTTTTGATAGGTTAAACTGTGTGATGAATTTACTTAAAGAAACGCCTAATTCTATATAAGGCCTATATAAATCAGCCAATTCTTCTGACATGTTGAAGGAAATATTAACTGCATCTATGAATATTTTGGAATTAAGAGCTTGGACTATCCTTTCCGCTGCTAATTTCGCTACTTCAATTTGAGCCTCATAAGTGTTAGCCCCTAAATGAGGTGTTGTAATACAATTATCTAATTCGATAAATGGTACGTCTTTAGGATCAACTGGTTCTTTAGAAAAAACATCAATACAAGCTCCTCCAATTTTGTTGTTTTTTAGAGCTTTATATAGTGCTTGTTCATTTACGACTCCTCCACGAGCAACATTAACAATGATCGCAGTAGATTTCATTTTTTCTATCTCAGAATAACTAATTAAATCTTTTGTTTGGGCGGTTAAAGGAACGTGAATCGTAATATAATCTGATCGAGCTAAAAAATCGTCAAAATTATCTAATAACTCAGCACCTAAATCCTGACCCCGTTTCTTTGGAACAAACCTATCGAAAGCCACGACATTCATGTTAAATGATTGACATTTTTTTACCACAGCGGCTCCAATATTCCCTAATCCAATAACACCTATAGTTTTCCCTTGTAATTCAGAACCTCTTAATAATTTTTTATCCCATCTACCTTCCCGCATAGAAGCGTTCGCTTTATAAATATTTCGCGCAAAATTCAGCATTAAACCAATTGTCAGCTCAACTACTGCATTAGTATTGCCTACTGGAGTTATTAAAACAACAATTCCATGTTTATTACATTCTTCAATATTAATGTTATCATAACCCGTACCAGCTCGAACAATAACCTTCAATTTTTTTCCCGCTCTAATTATATCTGGAGTGATTTTAGTAGCACTCCTAACGATAATTCCATCGAATTGCTCTATAATTTCAAGAAGTTCTTCTCTACTTGTTTTATCATTAATTGTGATGTCAAAATTTTTGAATCTCTTTAATATCTCAACTCCCTCTTGAGCTAAACCATCCGATACCAAAACTTTGTAATTCTTTAATTCCATAAACATTCATACCAATAATAATAATCAAAATTCAATTAAACGCTTATTAGAAATAATTACTGTAAATTTATTATCTTTCCGTATCAAAAAATTAGTTTTATTGTGTTCATTTACTTATTCGTACGCCAAATGTTTTTTGTTAGAAAAATTAAAAGTAGATTTTTTTAGTGTTATATCAATAGCACTAAATTTCTTTCTAAAATTTAAATTTCCACTATATTGTTTCTTTGACCACTCTTGTTTGATGATTTGCTTTTTTAATTAAACGTAAAAATGTCCGTTATAAAGGAATCCAATGATCTTTCATGAGATATGATAATCATCTGAGCCGTATTGAGCGTATCGAATTTAATAATGGTATACCAATCACATTTAAAAGAAAAATTTGAATGGGAGCTATGTTAGTCCAAAAAAGTGATTGAATCTGCTCTTTGATTTTATTTAAAGGAAAAATTCTAACCCCCCTTGACTTACATTTATTCGTTTGTCATTAATTTTTCCTGGACTATTACAGATGGGGGAGATCTCGTGTTATATTCCAATGCGGGAAATCCCGATAATGACGGAACCTTCGATCTTACTTGGACAGAGTCTCCGGGAGCAAGAAATTATTCGATCTATCGTCATTCAAGTTACATTTCAGAGATTAATGGGAGCTTAACCCTCTTGGCAAGTGAAATTACCGATTTAAGCTTAGGGTTAAGTGAATATGCAGACGGAACTTATTATTTTATCGTGGAGGCGCATTATGATCAAGATGATGTTCTCTTAAATTGCATTACCGTGGTGGTGGGATTAACGCCAGGAGATTTCACGGTATATTCCAATGCGGTAAATCCCGACAATGACGGAGTCTTCCATCTTATTTGGACACTGTCTTCGGGAGCAAATAATTATTCGGTCTATCATCATTCAAGTTACATTTCGGAGATTAACGGGAGCTTAACCACCTTGGCAAGTGAAATAATCATTAAGCTTAAGGTTAAGTGGATATACTGATGGATTGCATTATTTTATCGTGGTTGCACATTATATTTTAACAAAACTCCCAAATGCCATTGTAGTTGTCCAGTTTGTAAATCACAGTTTCGTAGCAATTCATTATGATGAATTCCGGGATTCTTCAGTATTTGGTTTATTATATTTACACGGTTTTCATTTTCAAAGATATCAGTGCTGGTTAAATAAGAATTCCCTTTTTGGATATAACTTCTTCTTATGATATAGCTTCTATACTCCTTTAACGTAAGTATTGTTAGAGTTGATATTAATAAAATCGCTACTATTAGAAGAAAAATGATACTTATTCCGGATGCGGATGCGGATGCTCCTCCTCCAGTAGATGATGGCTCCTTATAAAAAGCCAGAATTAATACAAGTATTAATAAGATTAATGTAAAAATTATAATTAATGATTTTATTACATTGATTTGTCTATCTAGTTTATTATTTCTCATTTTTATTATTAGAGTTCGTTTTTTTCAATTTTATGGTTGGAAACAAAAAAATACTTTAACTTTATTCATTAAATATAAATAAAATCTATTTAAAAATGTTTGAGGTGTAGTTTTCGAACTTAATTTAAAGAAACACCTCTTGAAGTTTCATAGAAATCTGCCACCCCGCCATGTGGGATTGATATAAAGGTAATAGTAGTTGCTATCAACATAAATATAATAATAATGACCTTAACACATAAAAGTAATTGACTTTTCTTTCTAGTTTAGTATTTCTTATTTTTTTGAGAATGAAAAAGATACTTTATTAGCATACTCTAAAAAGTCTTTACCACATTAAGACAGTTTATTAAGTAGATCATTTAAAATTTTATTTAACGTAAATTTCCTGAACTTATTTATAACAATTATAATTCTTGGCATTAAATGATACTCTTTAAAGATATGACATTTGAAAATCTGACTCCTTAATTTTTATAAATAATGAAGATAATTAATCGATCAGAGATAGAAATTGCAATTTAAAAAACATGAAAGATAAAAATAGGTGTAATTAAAACTGCCAATTAAATATACCTGTAATGAATGTGGGCACTTTTTTCCTGATGAATTAAATAAATACCTGGAAAATGGAAATCAAGTCTATTGTGAAAGATGTGGTGCTCCAATTTCTCTTGAACTCGGAAAATTAAAACCAAAACCCAAATTAAGAGAAGAAAACTTAAATTCCAAGGAAAATGAAAAAGTTGCCCAAAGAATTATAAAAGAATTTATCCTCATGAATTTCATTTTAACACTTTATTTTCTTTTGTTCACTCCTTTACTCACAGCTGGTGGCATAGGTATTTTTCTGTTTTTTGTTATTGAAGTCCTTTATTTTAATATTGGTTTTATTTATTTATTGAAAGCCAAGTTGCTTGGATATCGATCTTTTAATCTAAATTCTAAAGTTCAAGCAATCTTATATAATTGGATACTGTATATGTCGTTCTTTATCGTTCAAGTTATTGTATTTGTATTATTATTCCTACTTTTAAATATATTTATTATATATTTGAATATTAAAATCATAAAAAATAAACAAATCTTAAAGCAATATCTTTCTTCCAAAAATCATAGATGTCATAATTGTGGTATTAAAATAAAAAATAATTGGAGAAATTGTCCTGAATGTGGTGCTCCTGTTTCTATTAAAATCGTAAAATTCAAACAAAAAGCCAAATTTAAAGAAGAAAACTTAAATTCCAAGGAAAATGAAAAGGAAGCTCAAAAAATTTTGATAGGATTTATCTTCATGAATTTCATTTTAATAATTTATTTTCTAACATTCATACAAGGATTATTCTACAAAATAATTCAAGTCAATTTCACTGGATATATCATTTTTATCATTATTTTAGGACTTGGGATCTTTGAGACCATTAGAGCAATTAAATTATTAAGGAATAGAGAATATCGACATCAACCTTTAATGATAAATACGATTGGTCAAGTTTTATTAAGGAAATTGCTTTATCCCTATTCCCAGGGAAATAATTTGAGTTCGAATGGAAATGAGAAAAAAGCACTTAAAATTTTAATCGCTACCATGTATGTGAATTTTATTTTAGTAAATTTTTACTACTCAATCACACATCATTTATTTTTTTTCGTATATCAAATTTCACTCTTTTTTTTTATTTATCTTATTATTGAAATCCTTTATTTTAGTATTGGTTTTATTATATTATTGAAAGTTAGATTGCTTGGATATCGGTTTTTAAAAGTAAATTCTATAGTGCAAGCAATATTTTATAATTGTATAATGGTATTGTTATTCATATTCAATCAATATACTCCAAATCCTTATTTTGGATTGAATTTGCATTTCGTATTACTCCTACTTTTAGATGTAAGCATTTTATACCTGACTATTAAAATTATTAAAAATGAACAGATCTTAAGGCAATATCTTCCTCCCAAAAATCATAATTGCCATAATTGTGGTTCTAAAATGAAAAATCATAGGAAATTTTGTCCAAAATGTGTGGCTCTCTTAGTCGAGAGAAAGAATGGTTTAGAAGAATTGCCAATGCAAAAGGCTGTTCAGAAACGTTCACCAGATAAAATAACTTTAAAACCCGAGGAGATTGTTGAAAAGAGAGCTAAATTGGAGGAACCTATTGGAGAGAAGCTTAAGGAAGGGGAGAACATGAGAGAATTTGATTTAGAATTTCTTGAAGACCTTTCAATCCTTAAGGAGAAAAAAGATAAAAAAATAGTGAAAAAATATTTATTAGAAAGATTTGTTGTTGTTTCTAAGCAAACAAGAAATGAGATAGATAAATTAAACATCTCAAGGGAAGAAAAGATCGACTTTCTGAAGGATTTAGCTTTTTTAACGAGTAAAGAGCAAGGGTATCTCTTAGAATTATTGGTACATTTATATAAAAATTAAAAACCAAGAAAAAAGCAGTGTTTTGATGTCATTAGAAAGGAATATTAAAAAAAGACCTATAAAAAAGCAAAAAAGAGAGATGTTAGTGGATAATGTTTCAATCAAAAAAAAGCAAATTTCTCTATTATCCGCTAATAATAAAAAAAAGACAGGCACAAAAAGCTTAGAATCAATTGATAATTTGTCTGAAATCGAAAAAGATGTATTGAATATTGCAAAAGAAATATTTAAATTAAAAAAATATGACACTAAATTTTCTGTCAAAAATAACTCAGATATAGAAATATATCCTATAATTGGAAAATTATATTCCAGTTGTGTTAGCAAATTACACTATAGCAAGAAATACAGCAGAGAGAAAATATTCTTAGCTATTCGAAATTTAGAAAAGGAATGTTGGATTGTATCTGAGGGTAGAAGAACTAAGTTAGAAATTCTTAATGATGATAATTACAAAAAAGTGATTGAAATTATTAGAAATAACCCTGGAATTCATTCATCAGACAATAAAATCGTAGAAAAATTAGGAATTTCACGAAATCCTTTTATAAAGCGTGTAATAACATTATTACGATATAAAATTATAAGAGCACATAAAATTGGGAAAATACTTCATTTTTTTTTAGTGGATATCCCCCCGAATCATGATGAATTGAAAGCTCTGTTCTTAAATCCACTGATACCAAGTTTAATTAAAGAGATTTCCAAAAATAATTATATATCTGGAATTCAATTAGGAAATGTCCTTAATGAACCCGTTCATAAAATTCATTATTACCTTAAAAAAATTAAGGACTTAAATATTATTAAAAAAACTAAAGACAAAACAGGTAGAGAATGTTATACGATAGACGACAATCTTTTATTTAGTTATAATAAAATCTTCAAAGAGCCACATTTTATATCTTCAATACCAGATACAAGTACACTAAGAGGGAAAAATTTCTAACTCTATATTTTTCTTCCAAATAAAACAAAAAGGATAATAAGAGAGACAATGAGTGAAACCGTTATAAAATTAAACAACTTAAGCAAGAAGTATGGTAGTTTTCTAGCCCTAGATAATGTAAGCTTTGCAGTACGAAAAGGCGAAATTATCGGATTAGTGGGACCAAATGGTGCAGGAAAGACTACATTGCTTAAACTAATAGCTCGCTTGATTAGACCCAATTCTGGAAGCGTTTTTATTAAAAACATTGATTGTGAATTACAGAACATTCATAAAAATTCAAAACATTTAATCGAAATGGGATTTTTAATCGATATTCCTCACTTTTATAACACAACCCCATATTACTTATTAAGACATATTGCGAACATTAGGAATTATCCAAGGAACAAAATAAAACTTAGAATTGATAATCTCTTAAAAAACTTCGATTTATATAAGTGGAAATATAAGAAGTTAAAAATATTTTCAAAAGGAATGATACAGAAATTGGGTTTTATGATTGCGATAATTCACGACCCAGAGCTTATTATTCTTGATGAGCCTCAAACGGGCTTAGATCCAAATGCTCGTATAAAAATAAGAGAATATCTTAAATCGCTTCAAAATGAGGGGAAAACTATTCTTTTATCGTCTCATTTATTAACTGAGCTAAGAGAAGTATGTGATAAGATTGCTCTAATAAATCGAGGTGTTTTGATTGGATTTGATACTATTGATAATTTGGAGCGGGATTTCAAAACCAAGGAATTAATTTGTGAAATTATTAATCCAATTCCATTAGAAATAGTAAAAAATTTAATATTTAAATTGACCCGTCAATTAGAACCATTTTTGGAACCAAAAGTGGACCATCCCAATTTTGAAGGTTCGATTACTTATAATCACCAGAAAAATTTCTTTACAATTTGCTATGATGGTAAACAAACTTCAAGAAGTAAAATTTTAAACATTTTGTCTACAGAATTCGAATCTGATCTTACAATAAGTTCTTTTTACGAACCAAAGATTTCTCAGTTAGAAAGTCTATATAATCAGATGATAAAAGAAACTAACAAAAAACTAAAATGAGATTAAATGAGGTTATAATAAGTGAAAAAATTAGATAATATTTGGGTAAATCTTAAAGTGGTTTCACACTCGATATCGTTTGAAGTAAAGCTCCAAAAAAAGAAATTTATTATATTTTCAATTATAATCATTATTTTTTACTTTTTAACTAGTATAGTTCCTTATTTTTTTTTCTCATCTTCGACCCTCCCTTCTTCTCAATTTGATTTATATCAAGGTGGAATCGCATTTTTTATGACGATTCTATTCTTAACTACGGGGTTCTTTTTTTCAGGTATTATTTGTACTGAATATAAAAAGAAAACGGGTTTAACATTGCTTCCTTTAATTGAGAAGCATAATTTAATTATAGGGAAATATATTGCAAATTTTATGTTAGTTATAGGAATTGCAGCTATTCATTATTTCATAATGGCGCTCTTAAGTTTTTATTTTTATGCTGAGCCCATACCTCCTTCATTATTTCTTAGTTTTGGATATCTTGCTCTATATATCCTAGCCTTAGCTAGCATTACGACATTTCTAAGCTCTTTTATGCCTTCAGCGGGTTCCGTGCTCGTCATTATTATTGCCCTCATCTTATTTGGCTTTTCAATGATCGATTTATTTGTTGCGCCTACTCATATTGAGCCACTTTACTCGTTAATTTACCTTGGTAATATTATTAGTAAAATAATTTATCCTGAGTTCTCCACTATGGAAAGATATTATGAATATTCATCGGGTAATATTACTATTCGAACTTGGTTTTTCCCGTCTGCGGAAGGAGCATTAATAGTTTTAACATTATATGGGATAGTTTTTTTCCTATTAGGATATTTATTGTTTAAAAGAAGACAATTATAAGATAAAATCAATAAGATGTAGAGAAATATAAAGAAAAAAAAATAATATAATTTTGAAAATGGTAAATATTAAAAAAAAAAGAAAATTAAAACTTACAGTACTCGTGATTTTCGGCATTTTTATAATAAATTACGAATTGTATCCATTGGTTTCATCATATTCTAATTACACCATATCTTTAGAAAAAGGATCTCAGATTTTTGAAGTGATATATTACGATGAAGAAGCATGGAAAGATACCATTAATGTAACTTCAAATCCTACCGATTGGTTTGGTGGTGAATCAGATATAATTGGAGCCAAAAGTAAAACTACTGCATTAGGAGTATACGAGGGTGGTAGTAACACATATTATCTCATTAGTAAGCTTTTTTTTAGCTGGTTCAAGATAAACACCTCATTTCTTGAGCAATATGGATTTGGTTCATATTATTTTTATGATAATTATCCATATGAGTATAATTGGGGGTGGTATCCTCAATTAGCATTCTGGCCTTTTGGAACCGAACCATTTGATAACTATTCTAATTATATACGTCCCTCTTTTTCATATTCATATTTTCTTTTTCGAGAGCCCTTGGAATTTCAAAACATTTTAGACGATTACAACAATTTTGCTGCTGTGGTTAATAATGATAGTGCTATGCAAGCAATAAATTTTTTTATGCCAATCTTAAATGGAGATGATTTTTTATGGCACTTTATTCTGGATAGATATGTGATGGTCACTCCAATTAATAATTATCTTACTGAACTTATCAACGCACTTGAATGTGTAAATGTTAGCATTCAGGAAAACAAAATCACATTTATGAGATTTGGAGAAAAACCCTACATTATGGAATTTTCGTATAATTCCCGGGGGTCATTGGATAATGTTATTGTTAAAAATAGTGACGATAACTTAATCTATAAAATAACCAGTAGCAATCTAAAATTTGTGGTATATATCATCATTGGAATTAGCTTAGGCGCGATTATAGGAT
>CAZRBD010000002.1:22660-64916 GCA_964598265.1 uncultured archaeon | reverse complement strand
ATTTAAATTTGAATTCTTAGATCTTTATTTCAGAATTCTATTTACTTAACTGCAATAGCAAATAATTGAAATTTAAGCTTAATTGACTCATGGAAAATCAAATTAAAAAAAAAACTAGTGAATTGGGGCTAAGTCTTCTTGCTCATGATATAAAAAATATATTTAATAATATATCGAGTTCCATAGAATTATGTAAAATCTATTTAAACGATTCACATCAAAAAGCTAAAGTTTCTGAGCAATTTAATATTGTCCATGGTCAAATTATAAGGGGAATTAAGTTGGTTTCAAATGCTCGAAAATTATCTGAATTTGATGAGCAATCTAGTTTAAAAAAACGTAAGGATATATACCCTATATTAAACAAGGCAATAAATTTCACCCAAAAGAGTTTTAAAGACAAAAAAGTAAATATAAAAGTAAAATCTTTTAGTAAAACCCTGTTTGTAGATATTGATGAAAATATCTCAGAAGTGTTTGAAAACGTATTATTTAATGCCGTACTCCATAATATGAATATTAATGTTGATATTTCTGTAAATATTACAAAAGAACAAAAAGATAATAATAAATTTTTAAAACTTGAGTTCTCAGATAATGGAATAGGAGTATCTGATAATCGAAAAGAATGGATTTTTAAAGATAGCTTTAAAAAAGGCTCCGGAAAAGGACTTGGATTCGGTCTTACATTAGTGAAAAAAATTATCGAAAATTATGGTGGATTTATGTGGGTTGAGGATAGAGTTAAAGGTGATTATTCCCAAGGCTCCAATTTCGTCGTTTTATTACCCTCATGAATAGAATAATGATTTTTTTTTGATGTTCTATAACAGATTTATATTTGAATTTCAGAGATCTTAAAAATTCAATATGTCAAATCAATTTCGCGAATATTAACCTATATTTAAATATGATTAGTTAACTATATTTGTATTCGCATAAATAAACTGAAGATTGGATTAACAAAGATGTTCTTTCAATCAAGAAAATATTCATTTAGAAAAATAAAAATAAAATAAGATATTAGGTGCATTTAAATTGACTGAAAAATCGATCTTTGAATCATCGAGAGTATTTAGAGAACTTATCGATAATATGGGTAGTGGAGTCATCGTATATGAAGCATTTAATAACGCAAAAGATTTTATAATCAGAGATATTAATAATGCTGGTGAAAAAATAAGCAATGTTATGCGAAATGATATTTTAGGGAAATTTGTCACTGAAGTTTTTCCTGGAATTAAAGAATTTGGGTTGTTTAATGTTTTTCAGAAAGTGTGGAAAACTGGAAAATCAAAGAGGTACCCTTTATCGATGTATAAAGATGATAAGATTTCTCGATACGTCAAAAATTATGTTTATAAATTACCTACGGGACATATCGTTGCTATATATGACGATGTCACTGAACAAAGAAGAGTAAATGAAGATTTAATAAAAAGTGAAGAAAAATATCAATCAATATATAATAGTGGAGCCATTGGAGTTACTAAAGTAAGCATGAAAGGGGAAGTCCTAGAAATGAATCAATATCTCCTTGATTTTTTCGGTTATCTCGAAGAAGAAATTAAACTTAAAACTTTTATGGAACTTACCCATCCAGAAGATCTCAATTCTGATGTAAAATTTTTTAATCAATTAATGGAAGGCAAAATAGATCATTATGATATGGAAAAACGATACTTTCATAAAGATGAGCATATAATTTGGGGAAGTCTTACAGTTTCGTTGGTTAGAGATTTAGAAGGAAATCCTCTATACGCAGTAAGCTTAGTTCAAGATATTACCGAAAATAAAAAAGCTGAGGAGCAATTAAAGGAATCAGAAGAGAGGTTTCGTAAAATTTTTGAAGAAAGCCCTCTTGGTATGGCGATAATAAATTTAGATAACAAATTAATTATAAAAGTTAATTTTATGTTATGCAGCATGTTAGGGTATAACGAGAAAGAACTAATTGGCCTTACAATCCCTGAAATTACACATCCAGAAGATTTAGAAAATAATATGGAACTTTTAGAAAAAATAATTAGAGGAGATATACCCTTTTTTACTATTGAAAAACGGTATACCAAAAAAGACAAGAAAATAATGTGGGGTAACCTTACTGCTTCGATTATTAGAGATAAAAATGAAATCCCCCTTTATGGCATAGGCATGATAGCAGATATAACTGAGCGAAAGGAGATAGAAAACAAATTAAAAGAATCTGAAGAAGAATTATTAAGATTAAATAAAGAATTGGAACAGAGAGTAGAGGAAAGAACAGAAGAGTTCAAAGAATCTGAAGCTAAATATCGAACACTTTTCGAACAAGCAGCTGATTCAATAGTTCTTATTGATACAGAAACAGAAGATTTAGTAGAGTTTAATGACAAGATGTATGAAAATTTGGGTTATTCGCGAGAAGAATTTAATGATATTCGAGTCCTCGATTTTGTTGTGATGGAAGAGAATGAAAATTATGAATCTCATATCAAAAAAATTATTCGAGAAGGCTCTGACATTTTTGAATCTAAATATAAAACTAAAGATGGTAAAATAAGGGATGTAATGATTCATGCGAAAGCCATTAAAATTAAAGATAAACAATACATTCATTCAATTATCCGAGATATAACGGAATTTAAGGAATTGGAAGAAAAAATAAAAAAATCCGAGGAAATGTTTCGAAAGGCTTATAATCAAGCCAATTTATACAAAGATATTTTTGCTCATGATATTAACAATATCCTACAAAACATCCAATCCTCCGTTGAACTTAGTTCTCTTTACCTAAATAGTCCTGAAAAATTGCACACCATCAAAGAATTATATGAGATAATAAATGAACAAGTAAATAGAGGAAAGAAATTAATAAAAAATATTCAGAAAATAACAGAAATCGATGATACTGAAATTGAGTTAGAAAAAATTAATGCTACCCTAGAATTAAATAAAGCCATAGACTTTACGAAGGCTAATTTTCCAAATAGAAACTTAAATTTTCAGTTTAAATCAACAGTAAAAAGAATGTATGTCCTAGCGAATAACCTACTGTTAGATGTATTTGAAAACATACTAATAAACGCTGTAAGGCATAATGATAAATCAAATATCCAAATTATTATTGATGTTAATAGAGAGACTGTAGAAGATAAGGAGTATATCAAAATAGAATTTAAAGATAACGGGCTTGGGATATCCGATTATCGTAAAAAAGATATTTTTGAAAAAGGGACACGAACAACCCAAAAAAGTAAGGGAATGGGTTTAGGATTGTCACTTGTTAAGAAAATCGTTGATAACTTTCACGGTGATATTTGGGTTGAGGATAGGATTAAAGGTGATTATAAACAAGGATCTAACTTTGTTGTTCTTTTACAATATGCTGAATGAATGTGTACTTAATTCCTTTTAAGAAATAATCTGTATGAGCTCATCTTTGAAGTATTACTAAAAACTTTAAAAAGGATATAGATAAATTTGAAATTATGGATTCTGATGATTTAGTTATAATTGGAACTGGTGCGGGATTAAATTTGATGAATTCAACTAAGACTTATTCAACTTTATTTATAAACCTCATAGAGAAACAAACCACATATATTTAAATATACAAAATCAACTAGATATTTGTTTTAGGAAATTAAAGGCACCTCTAGTAAACCTTTAAAAATTAACAAATCAAAAGTAAACAGTAATTTACATAACACCTAATAACGTGAGCTTAATTTGACAAAAAAATCACTTATTGAATCCGAAGACATTTTCAAAGAACTTTTTAATAACATGAGTAGCGGTGTTGTAGTATACGAAGGTGTAAAAGGGGGTAGAAATTTCGTCATAAAAGATATTAATAAAGCAGGTGAACAAATTAGCCAAGTTAAACGAGAAGAGGTATTAGGTAAACAAGTTACTAATGTTTTTCCAGGGATCAAAGACTTAGGCTTGCTAGCGGTCTTTCAGAGGGTTTTAAAAACAAGAATTTCTGAAAATCTCCCTGTATCACACTATGTTGATGGTAGAGTATCTTATTGGGTTGAGAATTATGTGTATAGATTACCCTCTGGTTTTATTGTAGCTATTTATGATAATGTGACAGAGCGTAGGAACGCTGAAGAAAAACTAGCTAAATCAGAAAAAGAATTAAGGAAATTAAACCGAGAATTGGAACTAAGAGTAACAGAAAGAACTAAGGAATTAGAAGAATCTGAGAAAAAGTTTCGAACAATTTTCGAGTCAATTCCAGATCTCTTTTTTCTAATCTCAGATGATGGAACTTACTTGGAATTTAGTGGAACTGAAAGTGAGCTATTTGATAAACCTGAAAATTTCATTGGAAAAAAAATAATAGATGTTTTGCCTAATGAAATCGCTACATTTCAGTTAAACGCAATTAAAAAAACAATAGAAACTAAAGAACCTCAAATTCTTGAGATAAAACTTCCAATAAAAGATCTAATTGAATATTTTGAAGCCAGATTTCTTTATTTATCAGACCATCGTGTAGCAGTATTTGTTAGAAACATCACAGATCGGAAAAAAATGTTAGAAGAACTCCATATATCTAGTGAAATTATGACCAATTTATCTGAGGGTGTGAATTTAGTTGATGCAGATAGTATAAAAATTGTCTATACCAATACGAGGTTTGATGAGATGTTTGGTTATGATCCAGGAGAATTAATTGATAAACATGTTTCCACTATAAATGCTCTCTCAGAGGCATCATCTGAAGAAAAATCTCTACAGATTCAGAGATTCATTCAAACTGAGGGTGTCTGGAGGGGAGAGATCCATAATATAAAGAAGGATGGAACTACGTTTTGGTGTTATGTATATATTAGTACTTTTAAACATCCTCAGTACGGTAATGTTCTTGTATCTATCCATACTGATATAACCGAAAGGAAGGTTGCAGAACAAAAACTAAAAGATTCTGAAGAAAAATATCGTAATCTTTTCCAGCAATATAAAATGTTAGTTGAATCTATAACTGATAGTGTTTATGTCTTAGATATGGATTGGAATTATATTTTAGTAAATGAAGCAGCAGCAAAATTAGTAAAATTAACCATTGATGAGATGTTGAATAATAATTTAATTGATTTGTTTCCTCGTATTGAGGAAACTCAATTCTTTAAAGTCTATAAATCTGTTATGGAAACAAAAAAAATGGAACGAATTCGTAATGAATTTACCTATCCAGATGGGCGATATGGTGTTTACGAGGTAAGTGTGTATCCGATACCTGAAGGAATTTTATGTATTGCTAGGGATATTACTGAAGAAAAAGAAATTGAAAGAAAATTAAAAAAATCTGAAGAAAAATACAAGATACTTGCGAATGAATTGGAAATGATCCTAGACCATCTTCCATTAATAGTTGCGTATAAAGATGATAAAAACAATTTTCTTCGAGTAAATAAATTTTATGCTGATGCACATAACTTAAAAAAAGAAGACATGGAAGGCAAAAGTGCCTTTGACTTTTACCCCCAAGAACAAGCCCAATCGTATCTGGATGATGACTTAGAAGTAATAAGTAGTGGGAAACCAAAACTAGACTATATTGAGAAATGGGAATCAAAAATGGGGGCTAGGTGGGTAAATACTAATAAAGTTCCTTATTATGATAAGGCGCGAAATATAAAAGGAGTTATAGCAATTATCAGTGATATAACAGAAAAGAAACAAGCAGAAGAAAATCTAAGACGATCTGAAGAAAAATATCGTAGAGCTTATGATCAAACAAATCTTTATAAAGATATTTTTGCTCATGATATTAATAACATACTTCAAAATATTCAGGCTTCAGCAGAGCTTAGCTCTCTCTATTTAAATAATCCTGAGAAATTACATACAATAAAAGAGTTATATGAGATTATCAAAGAACAAATAAATAGAGGAGGTAAACTAATAGGTAATGTAAGAAAAATAACTCATATTGAAGAGACTGAGATTCCTTTAAAAAAAATAGAGCTTAATAATGTTTTAAGTAAAGCTATTAAGTTTCTTAAAAATAGTTATCAAAGTAGGAATATCAATATTCGATTAGGATCTTCCATTAAAAAAATTTACGGGAAAGGAAATGATTTCATTTTAGATGTATTTGAAAATCTATTAATAAACTCTGTACATCATAATGATCAACCACACATTGAGATTGAAGTGAGTATTTCAAGAGACCAAGTGGAAAAGAAGAAATTTATCAGGATGGAATTTAAAGATAATGGCTTAGGAATATCTGATTATCGGAAAAAATCAATTTTTTTAAAGGGTACAAAACAAAATCAAAGAACCAAGGGAATGGGGCTTGGTCTTTCACTAGTAAAAAAGATTATTGATAGTTATGAAGGGAGTATTTGGGTTGAAGACAGAATAAAAGGTGACTATAAACTAGGTAGTAATTTCATATTATTAATTCCAGAAGCCTTGTAGCTTTTTTTCTTTTATTCTATAAATTCCTAATTTTTGCTCCAATTCTAATTTATTATTATAAAATTTAAATAAAATATAATCAACTTAGAAAATATGGAAAAATACGATTTAGTTATTATTGGGAGTGGAGCGGGACTCAGTTTAATGAATGCTGGGCTTCAAAGGGGTATGAAAGTAGCCTTGGTAGAGGAGACTAAAATCGGAGGTACGTGCTTAACACGCGGTTGTATTCCATCCAAAATTTTGGTCCACCCAGCAGATTTAATACGCGAAGCAGAACATGCAAAAAAAGTAGGATTACAATTTAAACTTGAAAAAATCGATTGGAGCTCGATTGCTAAGCGCATGTGGGAACAAATTGATGAAGGTAAACAAATGGAAAAGGGTATTTCCAATATTCCAAATGTTAAATTATATATGGGTATCGGTGAATTTACTGGGGAGTATGAGATGGAGGTAAAATCAATCAGTGGAAATAAAAGTCTTGGAAAATTTACGGGTGACCGGTTTGTTCTTACTTCTGGAGCAAGACCTTTTATTCCATCTATTGAAGGGATCGAAGAAGTGGGTTACGTAACTAATCGAAGTTTTTTTGGAGATAAATTCCCCGACCAACCTTGGAAAAGTTTAATTATAATTGGAGGCGGTGTTATAGCTGCCGAATTTGCTCATATCTTTTCTGCTATGAGAACCGAAGTTACAATAGTAGAAATGCTTCCACGATTAGTAGCGACTGAAGAACCCGAAATTAGTTCATTTCTCGAACAAAATTTCAAAAAATTCATGACTGTGTTAACTAATAGTAAGGCAATTAGGGCACATGGTAAAAAAGACCTAAAATTTATAGTCCTTGAAAATACTCAGACAGGTAAACAGACGGAAATAAGTGCAGAAGAGATTTTCATTGCCGCGGGTAGGAAATCGAATGCCGATTTATTGAAAGTTGAAAATACTGGTATTGAAACTGATAATCGAGGGTGGATAAAAACCAATAACTATTTGGAGACGAATAAAAAGAATATTTGGTGCTTCGGAGATGCTAATGGGTTATTTCAATTTCGGCATAAAGCTAATTATGAAGCTGAAATTTGCACTACTAATATTTTTGGATCTCCAGAAAACAAGAAATCTGTGGATTACTCCGCTGTGCCATGGGCAATTTTCACCTACCCCCAAATAGGTCATGTTGGTATGACTCAAGCGGAAGCGATCGAAAAAGGCTATGAGATATTTGTCGCAATTAAACATTATTCTTCTGTTGCAAAAGGAAGTGCAATGGGCTTTGAAAAAGGTGACGATGATGATGGTTTTGTAAAATTAATTGTCGATAAAACCTATAAAATCTTAGGAGCACATGTTGTTGGACCCCATGCGGCAGTATTAGTCCAACCCTTTGTCTATTTAATGAATTCGGGATATACATGTACCATACCCGAAATATCCGGAGATGAGAATCTCATGAAAGGTTCTAAAGAATGCCCTGAAGCCGGCTCATTTATGCCCATTTATAAATCTATGGTTATTCATCCTTCGTTAAATGAAGTTACAGGCTGGGCAATTGGTAGTTTAAAACCTATCAATATTAAAGGACAGGGTCATCATCATTAACTCCAAATAACCTCATATTTTCTTCTTTAAAAAAAAATAATTTCGGATTAACAGTTAACTATTTAGATTTTATTAGCTAATAATAAGATTAGATGGATTCTCAAAAGATTGAACATAATAATGTTAAGTCTATCAGTCAGATCTTTACACCCAAGTATATTGCTGGATTTATGGTCAATAATCTAGTTAAATTTATACAAAAGCCAAGCAGAACTCCAAATAACTTAAAAATTTTAGAACCATCAGTAGGAGAAGGCGTTTTTTTAGAATTTCTTCAAGAAATCTCCTCGGATATAACTAGTTACGAATTGGATAGAACCCTTAAAAAAAATCTCTTGGATAAATATCCTGAAATAAAATTCAGGTTTAAAAATTTCTTAGGATCAAATACTAATGAAACTTTTGACATTATCATCGGGAATCCGCCCTATTTAGGTCAAAATTATAATGCCCAAATATTTCAAGATTATATTATGAGGTATCCTCTATGCAAGAAGTTTTTTGTTGGAAATATGGATCTTTTCTATTTTTTTATACATATGGCTATTGAAAAATTAAATCCTGGAGGTTTGCTTTCTTTCATCACAACTAATTATTGGATTACAAAATCTAAGAAAACAGGAATTAAATTTCTGAAGCCACATATATTAGAGGAGTGTTTTATATTGCAATATATAGATTTATCAAATCTAACACTATTTAAAGGCGCTGAAGGACAACATAATTGTATTTTTGTATTAAAAAAGAAAACAGAAAAAGAAAAACTACAAAATAAGAATCAGAAGATTGAAATAATTCAAATAAATAAGAATAGGGAAATAACCCAAAGCTATGATGAATTCAATAAATCAATCTTTGATTTGTTAACCAATGGCAGCGATAATGAAAATATAATAAAATACGCGTCTGCTAAAACAAATAATGAATTAGAGCCAGACAAAAGCTGGAATTTAAAATATCCAAAAGAAATTAAAGAGATAGTTGAGAAGATCGAAAGGAAATGTCATATTAATGGAAAAACCTCCTATCTTAAAGATTACTTTATCATTCGAAATGGTCTCATCTTCATCAAGGATCAGATTTTTATATTAAAAGAAGGGAAAAACCTAAAAATAGAGGATCAGGATGTTTATATAAAAATTAATAACGAATTCACTAAAATCAACGAAAAGGAGAAGAATAGATTAAAAAAGTTATATAAAAGCAAATCTATTAGACCCTACGGCTACAATAAAGAAGATTACATAGGTTATGCAATATACTTTAATAAAAATGAATTTAATTACATCGATGCTCGGAAGAGAAATCAATTATTATTAGAGAAATACCCTCATTTAATACAATATCTTTCTCAATATAAAGCAGAATTACGAGATATCTTAATTAATGCGAAAGAAAATCCACTTCATATTTTCTTTCCGAGAAGAGGGACTTTTATTAGGATAAATAATGATCAAATCTTAATTGATCTCGAGCCACTATATGATATGAGTGAGAAAATCTTCCTGAGGTATATCTCTAATGAAAATATTTTTGGGTATGCTAATACTCCCTATTATGCTACTTCTGATACATATTTTCTATGGCCGCGTTTCCCAACTAAACAATTAGATTATGCTTTTATAATTGCCTATTTAAATTCAAACCTCGTAAAGTTCATCTTTAAAGCCAAAAATATCTCTATTAAAAGAAGTAAAACTAAGCTCGAATACGGTTTACCGATACCAAATTCAGATCTTCTAAATAAAGAAGGAAAATCCTTTACCATAGAATTAATAAAATTGTTAGGTAAATACCTTATTGGTCTTAATCATCCGAATTCTCACCTTAATCTCGACATTTTAAGGAAAAAACTCCAAAAATTAATTGAACCTCATTCCAATGAAAAATCTAGTTATAATATAGTGATTTCCAATGATCTAATTGAACAAAATCAAATTTTAAAAATTATAGATAAATTATTTTTTAAGTTATTCACAATAAACGAAGTAAAAATAAATCTAGTAATTGAAAAATTCTTCTAAAGATTTGCATTGTTTTTATGTTTTGTTTGATTGTCCGTCTTATTAAATAAAAACAATAAGTTTTTATATATCAAAGAGCATCTTAAATTTGTAAGTTGACAATAATTAATTGACGTCCTTAAATTAAAGGTGGTAAGCATGTCAGACGATTTTGATGAAATTATTGATGAATTTAAGAAAATGTTTAATGTAGATTCAGATGCATTTGAAGTGGATTTTTTATTTATTCCTGAATCTGGTATTGATTTGAAATCAGACCGTAACGAAGAAAATGTAAGGGGATTTAAGATATCATATCATTTTGAAACCGGTATGGAAAAACCTGAGATAAAAATTGAAGGAATAATCGATAAGAAAAAAGTTCGTGAACAATTAAAGGGTATAGACTTAGATAAATATCCAAATTTGAAGAATATCTTAGGATCAAAAGCTGTTAATGAAATTGATGCATCTAATCTATCGTTGGACTTTTCTCCGGAGGAGAATGTTTCTTCTATTTTAGAGCCATATACTGAGATTTCGGATAAAGGAGATTATTCGGAAATAATATTAGAAATTCCTGGGATAAAACAGGAAAATGTTCAACTTGAGTTTAATGAATATGGTAATCAAGTAAAATTCACAGCTGAAAATGGAGATCGTAGATATTCAAAAATCATTTATTTACCGTTTAAATCTTCCAAGGTGGATTGCGAATTAGAAGTAAATAATGGAATTGCCATATTAAAAGCGAGTAAAACAAAATCAAATAAATAATAAATATTTTAAAAAAGTAAAAACGAATTGATAAAAATAAAAAAGTAATAAGGAATGAAGTATGAGTGGAATAACTCGGGAGTATAATGGGAATATTAAAAAGGTAAGAATAAAGGATGCTTATAAAGGAGATGCGGGAAGGGGTAGAATTAGAATAGATCCTGAGGTTATAAATGAACTTAATCTTAGAACTGGGGACGTAATTGAGATCTCTCATCCAGAAATTCTAAAAAAGACAGCTGGCTTGCTTTATCCTGGCAAGGTAGAAGATAAGGGTACTAATATAATCAGAATAGATTCATCTTTGAGAAGAAATATTGGGGCCGCAATAGATGATATTGTAGAGATACGTAAGATTGAGGCGAGTTTAGCAGGGAGAATTACTTTTGCTGGATTAGAGGAGTCAGTGGCAATCCGTAGATCTGAGCAATTAGTTAGAATGTTAGAAAACCGTGTGATTACAAAGGGAGATATTTTAAGCTTTAATGCCATGGGGCGCAGAATTGATTTTATAGTTATAGACTATTCTCCTAGAGCAGCTGCTGTGAGGATTCACTTAGATACAAAAATTACTATTTCAGAAAAAACTCATAAAGAATTAGAGGAATTAGAAGCGAGAAGGGTTACTTATGAAGACATAGGGGGTTTAGAAGAGGAGATTCAGAAGATACGTGAGATGATCGAATTACCAATAAGGCATCCCGAACTATTTAAAAGAATTGGGATTGACCCTCCGAAGGGAGTATTACTTCATGGACCCCCCGGAACTGGAAAAACTTTACTTGCTAGAGCAGTAGCCTATGAAACTGAAGCCCATTTTATAACAATAAGTGGTCCCGAGATTATGAGCAAATTTTATGGTCAGAGTGAAGAAAATCTCCGGAAGGTATTTGAAGAGGCAAAGGAAATGGCACCCTCAATAATTTTTATTGATGAATTAGATTCAATAGCTCCTAAAAGAGGTGAAGTTACTGGAGAGGTTGAAAGAAGGGTTGTAGCTCAATTATTATCATTATTAGATGGTCTGGAAGGAAGAGGTGAAGTTATTGTCATAGGAGCAACGAACCGAGTAAATGATATTGATCCCGCACTTAGACGACCCGGAAGATTTGACCGTGAAATCGAGATTGGGGTTCCAGATACAGATGGACGTTATGATATTTTACTGATACATACACGAGGAATGCCGTTATATGGCGATATTGATCTTCGTTTATTGGCTGAAAAAACTCATGGATTTGTGGGAGCGGATGTTGAATCATTAGCTAAAGAAGCTGCCATGCTTGCAATTAGAGATATATTGCCACTAATTGATTTAGATAAACCAATTCCTACAGAAATTTTAATGGATCTACAGATAAAAATGAGGCACTTCCAGACGGCACTAAACGGTATCGAACCTTCAGCTTTAAGAGAAGTACTAATTACTCAACCTACTGAAACATGGGATGATGTAGGTGGTTTAGAAGAAGCAAAACAACAACTAAGAGAAATTATTGAATGGCCTTTAAAATATCCAGAATTATACACCCATTTAAACTCCAATCCTCCAAATGGAATTTTACTCTTTGGACCTCCTGGAACTGGGAAAACTCTCTTAGCAAAAGCTTTAGCACATGAAAGTGAAATAAATTTTATCTCTGTTAAAGGACCAGAATTTCTCTCTAAATGGGTTGGTGAAAGTGAAAAAGCAGTACGAGAGACATTTAGGAAGGCAAGAGCTGCTTCCCCCTGCATTATTTTTTTCGATGAGATTGATGCAATTGCTGGATTGAGAGGTAGATCTTCCGGATCTCAAGTAACTGAACAGGTCGTTTCCCAATTACTCACAGAAATGGATGGTTTAGAAGGTTTAAAAGATGTAGTATTAATTGCTGCAACAAATAGACCAGATATGCTTGATCCTGCATTATTACGAAGTGGTAGATTTGGAAGACATGTAGAAATACCATTACCAGACAAAGAAGCACGAGCAAAAATATTTAACATCCACCTAAAAAATAAACCCTTAGCATCTGATGTTGACATTAATAAATTGGCACGGGAATTAGAAGGTTATACTGGAGCAGATATTGGAGCAATTTGCGAGGAAGCCACACTCTTAACTATTCGTAAGGTAGTAGCAAATACAAACATTAATACTCAAAATGCTGATTCTGTGAAAAAGGTTAAAATAGCACAATCTGAATTTGATGAGGCTATTAAAAAGGTTTTAAAATCAGCAGAAAAAGCTAAAAAATCTCATGAAATGTATTCAAAAAAAGCTTCAGAAGAATTGTATAGATAAAATAAAATTAAATTTTAAAAGATATAAGGAAGTAAAAAAAGGAGAGTGGGTCAAACGGAACTAGAAGAACAAGAAGAAGAAAAAACATTTCTGAGTTTAGATAAATTACTTGAAATATTAGGCAATCCCACGAGGAGAAGAATTTTATCAAAATTAGCTAAAATACCTCTTGGTGCTTCAGAATTAGCTGCTTCCTTTGGAACAAAGATTTCAAGACAAGCTATTCATAGTCAACTTAAAATGCTCTCTAAACCAGGTATAATTGAGAGTTTTGGTACTGATCTTAGAAATATGAAGTATCGCATTAAGAGTAATTTATCTTTAGGCATTGATATCACTCCCGATTATTATCGTATAAATTTTAAACTTTCTGAAGTCATTAACAAAAGAGAAAATTTAGATTTTAAAAATACAGGGGACCATAATGATTATCAGAAAATCGAAACACCTCGTAAAAAATTGAGATTTATTGGTGAAAAAATAAATGAAATAGAACAAAACCTCAAGAATTTAGAAGATAAAAGAAATTTGCTGCTCCACAAAAAAGAATGCTTTATTATAGCGTTAAAAAATCTTATAGCCGATCAATACAAAAGTGCTCTAATAAAAAAAGAAAGACCCAATTTAGAAATGGAGATTTTTTATACGATATTTTACAATCCTTCTAGGTATTTTAAAAGAATTAATATTGATCATTTACTAGATGACATGTATTTCTCAGAAAGGGGAACCATAAGGAGAGAAACTAATAAAGTTTCAATTAAATATTTACTTAGGGATCTCTCTGAATTAATGGGTTTTTTACGTGAGGATGAGGATAATTTTTGGTTTTTTGATATTTAAACTCTTACTCTTATTAGTTTAAAGTTTTTCTTCAAAATAGAGGTATTAAAATGGATCTTAAAGAATTAAAGAAAATAATGCCAGAAATATTCGAAAAGGTTAAAAAAGATGTTAAAGGAGTATATGGACGTCATCGAGCTGGGCTAAGCCTTGGTTTAGTCGAAATGGGTATGTATAGAGGAGGATTTATAGGTGGTATGCACTTCTACCCCGGAACCGATATTGTAATGAATAAAACTCCTTTAAAAATAATCTTAAATGAACAGCCTTTTGAAATAGTTTGGGCTTATATATATCATATTCTTTTACACGAATATGTTCACTCTTTGGGAATAATAAATGAACAACAATGTAGAATTATTACACTTAAGATAAGTGAGGAAACTTTCATGGATTCGGATCATCCTGCGATTATCCTTGCAAAAAATGGAATCGGGACCTATTTTCAAAACTTAAATCTTATTTATTCTCCACCTGATTTAAAACCTGATGGAATTCCTATTGAATATATTTATGAATTTGATAGAAAAAGTTATGATTATTATTCTTGAAATTTTTTAATAAAGCTTAGTTGTAATAAAATGTAGTAATAAATTTACATATCTTCAATATCCAAGCATTTATTCACTGCATTCACTAATTTCTTTTGGGAAAAGGGTTTATCTAAAAATTCAATAGCTCCAAATTTAAACACTTCTTGTTTTATGCTTCTATCTGCACTAGCAAATATAACTTTCGATTCTTTATCAATTTGTAGAATTTCTTTTAACGCATCGATTCCATTTTTAATTGGCATTCTATAATCTAAAATTACAACATCCGGTTTCTCAGAAAATTCTCTGTACATTTTTATTGCTTCATCCCCATTACTCGCAATACCCATTACGTCATATCCTGACATTTTCAGAAGCAATTCATAGAGCCTTTGTAAATCTCTGTCATCTTCAGCAATAAATATCTTTATTACTTTAATTCTCCTCCGGTTCTCTACAATCGAAAATAAACAAAGTTTTTCTTATAAATGTATTTTCACCAAAGCGTTTTATTACAAGTTTTACCTCAATCCTTATAATAAAATGTAAAATTTACCATATCAACCGTATGAAACTAAAACATTAATTATTATATTTATGTTTTTGGGTTAAATTTTGTAAGTTGAATTGCATCTCATATTACTCATTATTATATTTTAATTCCGAAAATTTTATCTTTACTATGGTTTTACAAGAATATAGGAAATCGATCAAGAGTAAAATAGTGTCTTTCGTAAGGGGAGGATGAAAATTTCGCAAACTAAGCAGAATGATGAAAAGCTCAATAATGAAGAAGAAATTATAAAAAAGAACATTGAAGTTGACTCAGATCAGCTAATTCTTAAGTGGAAATTTCAAAACGTTGACAAAGAGCTTACTTACGATATAAAAAAATGTTTTGGTTGTTCTCTTTGTCAAATTATTTGTCCTGTAGACGCAATCGAGTTTGGACCTATTTCAGATATAGCTCAAGGCAAGTTAAATGAACATAATCCTAAAATCCTGATTGATCATGAAAAATGTTGTTATTGCATGTTATGTGTTGTAGTTTGTCCTAACGATGCATTTCATGAAAATATCATTCCTAAAGAACAAATTGATTTAAATGATTTTCCAACTATAGGAAAATTTTTTAAAATTGATTTGAATAAATGTATTGAGGATTACGAAAACCATGTTTGTGAATTATGTCTGTCTGTAAGAGAAAGAAATAACATTAATGATTATTATAAAATTCAAAAGGAATGCCCTACGGAATGTTTTTATATTGATTCTCCATTAGAGGGTGAAGTAATCATTAAAAAGAATATGCTCCATAAATGTGATCCACAGGGATGTAAAGCTTGTGTTAATATTTGCCCTACGGAATCCTTTTTTATCCCAAAAAGTGCGGAAGATGTTAAAAAGTTTGGAAAAATCGCGTGTAACGAAGAAAATTGTTTCTATTGTGGAGCTTGTGAAAACTCATGTCCGGATGATTTAATAAGAGTTGAACGAAAGGAAATTGTAATAAATAATCCTGAAAATCCTGGAAAATATCCGTGGATAGAGGGATGGGTAAAAAATATTAAAGAAATTATTAAAAAGAAACTTATTCAAGGAAAAGAACAAGTTGCTATCGCATTTATCGAAGAAAAAGCTAAAATTTTCAAAGAAAAAATAGAAGAAAAAATTCCCCAATTATCTCTTGAAGAAAAAAATAAATTTAATGAATTAAATGAGAAAATTCAATCTCTCCTTAAATCTCCTAAGATCAGATATTGGATTAAGGATAGAAAAATAAATAAAATTACTAAAGAATTAAAAAAAATATTAGATTAACTCTTATCTCTGTTTTATTTAAATTTCCTTGGAATTGGTTTGTGAGATTAACATGAATTTCTAAATTAAGTGGTCTGAACGCTGGTTATGGTTCCGTTTTTATAATTAGAGATAAAATAATAGTAAATCGAATTTACCTTCCAGTTATTATGTTTTTAAAATTAAAAATAAAATCAAGAAGTAATTCAAACTATAAGCAGCTTTTTGTATGGATACAAAACTATGATGAGTTTAGAAATGAAATTAAGCAGGTATTAGAATTCTTTAAAGATCAGATAATTTTAAAAAAGAAGTATAGGTTCCATAAATATTACAGAGTAACTTCAGAAAATCCTGCAATCATGCTCTCTCTTCTTTCCACAATCCAAGATTTAATTCCAGAAATTTATTTTAACACTAACAATGATATAGATATTGACGCAATTGAAAATCTCTCAAAAAATTAATCGCCTTCTTTTCATGTATAGTTTAATTTAATTATTATTCAATTTTAGCATCTTTTATTATATTTTCATGATCAAAAGCTAATTCCATGTTTTTAACTTTATCTTTAGATATGAGTTCTACTTCTTTAGAGTCATCTCCACTTCGGAAATTTGAGGTATCACATATTATCGTGCATTTAAAAGCTGTACTATGAATTTTTCCTCGTGGATCTCTTCCCTCTTCTTCATAAATACCAATCTTATAATCAATTTTTATATCCAAATTTGTTTCTTCTTTAACTTCTCTGACTAATGCTTGTTTTAGTTTTTCTCCTTTCTCTACGAAACCACCAGGGAGGGCATAAAAACCCTGAAATGGGGGATATCTTCGTTTAATTAACACTACATTTCCTTTTCCATCTTCTATTACAGCATCCACTGTTTTTCCAATTCTAGCATTTTTAGCTTGAATCTTTCCCAAAATATTGAAAATTATGGTTGCTGCTAAGATTCCAGAAATTATTATTGCTATTATTGTATTTAAAAAGATAATTTGACCTGAACCCAGAGGTAAGCTTAAGGCGAGCACGATGGCAGTTCCAAGATCTGCTAAAATACCAGCTCCAAAAAGTAGATTCAAAAAATTTAACCCTTTTTTAGTCTTCTTTTGAAGTTCTTCATTTTTTTTTTGATAGAGCTGCTCCATTGAATCATAAATAATATTAAACTTATCATTTATTCTTGATACAAGATCTGCTATCTCAAATTCACCCAATAAATGCTTTAACACTCTTGTATAATGTTGTCTTCGGTTATAATTCAACTCATTATAAATTACACTTAATTTCGTTTGAAGAAGTCCCCTCATCAATCTTAAATTCTTGATTTTATTTTCGATAGTCTCAACATCGATAAAACTTTCTGATTGAGTTTTAAGAAATAAAGTATCCAGTAATTCATTTATCGAACGTAAAGCAAATAAAAATGTTCTCATTTTCGGAGTTGGATCCAAAACAAACTTCCTCATGTATGATTCAAAGAAATCCTCATAATTTAGTTTAGCCATGTAAATAAATCCAGAATTTCTCCTAATAAAATGTAATTCAGATAAACGATTTGATAAATTATTTTGTATACGCCTATTATACAAAGCTTCATTGTAATCTGGCCAAGCACCTGAATAGATCCTATTCCAGGATCCCAATTCTTTTTTGAACTTATTGATATTATCATTTGTCCAGTCGATTTCTTTCGGTTTGGTTCCGTTTGATGTAACAAAAACATAAATTGGACTTTCTGTATCAATCTCCAAACCATTATTGCTTCTTTTTGAGGTAAATCCCTTTAAAACATCAAGAATTATGAATGGAATTTGTTGGATTAACAAAGGATTTAATTTTTCTTTCTTTTCAGGATTTTCTTTATAATACTCTACTTCAAATTGGAAATACCCCAAAGAATCATATTCTTTTTCCAAATCTTCATCTTTATATGGGAAGTTCTCAATATATGGGATCCAGCTACATTTAATAGATAAATTTTCAACCATCTCCAAAATATCGCTAACAAGCTCCTTGCGGAAGATATCCTGCTCCTTTAAACCCCCAAGTTTTTCGAAAATTAGATCTTCAATCTCTTTGCTTTTTTGGTCACCACTTACTAAGGCAGTATTGATAAATGCACTTGCGAACCAAAACTCTTGTTTGTATATGAAATGTAAATCGTCACTCATAACTCATCATCTAAAAACTAATGTGATCCGTATCTAATTTAACCTTTACTTTTTCTCTTTTATTTTGCAATGTTTTTAACTTTTTTTTAGGCCAGCAATAGAATTAATCTTATTTTTTTTCAAGTTTCAAAATTTTAAAATGGGAGGGGAGGGATTTGTTCAAGATGCCCGAAATGGGTATCTGGTTGAACCCCCGGCCCCTTGGTCCCAAACCAAGAATCATACCGATCTAGACTACCCTCCCTATTTATATAGAACGAAAAAGGTATTTTTTAAAAGATTGAAATTAAGTTAGGTTGATATATATTACAAACAATAAAAATTAAAATAATTTTTCAATTTGAAGTTAAATATTCGAAAAAGAGTAATAAATTAAATTATTCTCTCTTTAGAGGTAAAGTAAAACTAAATTTTGATCCCTTGTTTCTCCCCGACGATTCAACCCATATCTCTCCTCCATGTAGCTCGATGATCTTTCTTGAGGTATATAAACCCATACCAGTTCCTTCAATCCCAATATTCCAACCTTGGCCATACCTCTCAATTTTCCCAAATTTTTTAAAAATCCTTTTCTTTTCCTCTTTCGTAAAGCCAATTCCATTATCTCTCACTGAAACTACAACAAAATCATCACGGAAATTTGTTTGAATTTTGATTTCTCCGTATGGGGGTGTAAATTTTAGCGCATTAATAATTAAATGGCTAATTACTTCGTGTATTTTCTCCTTATCAAAATCAAGAATAATTTTATCATATATATTCAAATGCATAAATTGGTTTCGAGTTTCTGCCAAACCTCGCAAATTTTTTGCACAAAACTTAATTAAAAATGATAAGTCTTCTTTTTTTGTATTTAACAATATAGATCCTGATTCCAATAAGGAAGTTTCTAGTAGTTTATTAATTATAGCTTCAAGACGTTCAGTTCCATATTTTATTTCATCGAGAATAGAGATGGTTTCATCATCATATTTATCTCTATGTAACTCTAACAATAAATCAGTAAATCCTCTGATTGCGATTAGTGGAGTCTTCAATTCATGAGATGTTCTACTAAGTAACTCCGATTTTAAGGTATTAATCTCATCAGTTTGCTTTTTAGCTTGCCTTTTTTTTGTAATATCTCTTATAATCGAATGAAGAAATATTTTATCCTCAATTTCAATCGCTTTTGCTTTGACCAAAATGTCTTTTATTTCACCAGTTTTAGTTCTATATTTAGTTTCAAAAGAATCCGAACCAATATTAACCACCTTTTCAAGGTGAGCTTTATAATCTTCTTCGTTCTCCATCAAATCGAAGTCAGGGATTCTAAGTTTTTCAAACTCTTCACGAGAATATCCGAGAGTTTTATGCATTTGTTCATTAAAATCAACAATTTCTCCATTAATTGAATCAATAAGGATGATAGAATCAACAGTCTGCTCAAAAATCGTGCGATACTTTATTTCACTTGTTTTAAGTTGCCTTTCAATATTTTTATGATTCTGAATAGCTATTTTCTTTTCCGATATATCTCTTAATGTTCCAACCAGCCTTAAAGTATCTTGCACTTCAACAATTTTACCTTGAACAGAAACTGGAATGTAATTCCCTGCTTTATACTTTACTCTACATTCTACAGAAAAGATTTTCTTAAATTTTAAGATATCTTTCAATGCCTTCTTAACAATTGATATATCATCAGGGTGGATGAATTCAAGAAAATTTTCTCCAATTACTTTCTCAGGTTTGTATCCAAATTGATCACGAACTTGGGGACTTATATATGTAAAAATTCCATTTAATTCTGTTTCTATTATAACATCGGTAATGTTGTTCAATAAGAATTTATATTTTTCATTAAAGTCACTTAACAAACTATTAGTTACAACCACTTATTTCTCATCCTTAAAGATTTGAATTTAAATCTAATAAATAAGATTAGAAAAATATTTTTCGCTACGGATATTTTAAAAGATAGTTATATATTTAAATAATTGGATTATAAACGAAAATCCCATATTTATATCATTATTTTAATTAGAATTGTATTCCTTCTATTATTTGTTTAAGGATGGAAAGAATGATTTATCTTCTACTAATCGGAGATATCGATAGATCAATTTTATTAAGATTAAAGAAGAGATTAAAAATCGCTTTGGAAGGTTATAATATAAATGCGGGTATATATCCCGAAGATATTCAGTTAGATAATTTAGATTATGATGTTGAAAGAGAACAATATCATGCAACTAGGATACTAAAAAAGTTATCAAAAGTATTTCGAGAGAAACATTTTTATCGAATTTTAGGAGTTATGGATAGGGATATCTATACAAAAAATTATAATTTTATTTTTGGTATTGCTAATCCTATTAGTAGAATAGCGTTAATTTCAATCAGGCGGCTCAGAGAAAATTTTTACAAAGAATCAGGTTTAATTCATAGAACAGCTAAAAGTAAAATTAAATTTGAAATTAGAGTATATAAGGAATCTATTCATGAACTCGGACACACCTTTGGACTGAAACATTGTTTTAACTCTTGCGTTATGAATTTTTCCAATAGCTTAGCTGATACAGATAATAAACCAGAGGAGTTTTGTCTTTCTTGCTTATCAAAATTAAATCTAGATGAAGATTGAATTATTTTGGATGCTTTCTATTAGCTTTATTTTTAAACTTATCATATAATTTTTCACTAATTTTTAAGAATTTCTTATTATCTTTGACCAATTTTATTAACTTTATTGGGATATTTTTCAAACCGAAGTAAGCACCAGCTAAACTACCCCCTATTGCTCCTACTGTATCACTATCCCCTCCTGCCGTTGCGAGTTCGAAAATGCATTCTTTAAATGAATTCCTACATTTTAAAAATAAAAATATTGAGCAAACTACTGTGCTAATCGTATAGGGATGAACAAAAGCTTTTCCTAGAAAATCTTCTATGAAATAAGGAGATTTGACTCCAATTTGTGAGAATCTAATTAATCCAGCTTCGATTGGAAGATGTAGATTTGATTTTAATTTAAAGAGAATTTTGATAAATTCTTCCCATATTTCTTCCTGAGAATTGGATATGCTCGAGATTAAAACATCGAAAAATTCCTCTATTGAAAAATCTATTTTTGGAGCTTTTTCTAATAAAAAAGCAATGGCTCTCGCGACTATAATTGCGCCAGCCGATGCAGCAGGGTGAGAATGGGTGATATTACTTGATTTAATCGCAATTTTTTTTAAGATTTCGATGTTATTACTATAAAATAACCCCACCGGGGCAATTCTCATAGCGGTTCCATTACCCCCAGAGTTTGAAGCCGCTTGTTGCCATGATATGCCATTTTTCAATTTTCTGATTGAAGAAATACAACCATAACCCGGCCCTATCGGAGGATCATCGAGCCAATTAATATATTCACTAATAAAATTATCATATGTGAAACCATTTCCAAGGATCAGGGCTTTTGCTGTGTGTAACGTTAATTGAGAGTCGTCTGTGTATGTGTTAAATAATCTTTTATTATTTTGAATAAATTCTCCAAAATCTTCAAATTTTGAATGAATGTCTCTACGTAATATACCTTCAAAAGGGTGTCCCAGAGTATCTCCTATTGCTACACCTAACAGTGTGCCATCAAATTTGTCAAGATAATCTATCTTCATTTTAGCAAGCTGATTGAAATAAATTAGTAAATAAATCAAAGTCAACTCTTTTAAGCTTTATGAATTTTAACGGTGTCATTTGATTTTTATAAAATAATAGATCTTTAAATCATAAAGTAGGTCATAAATTGTTTGGTTTCTCTTGCATTAAAATAATAAATTTACTTCCTTTACTATGATCTCCAATGATTCGATCTTCAACTCTTATCTCTCCATTATAGCTCTCTAGTATTCTTTTTACAAGTAATAGACCTAGACCGATACCAGAGGGTATATCATCTACTTTAATTTCTCTAAGGAAAATGGTTTCTTTCATAGGATCAGGTATTCCTAACCCATTGTCAATAATCTCAATTTTAATTAAATCAGTTTCATTTTTGCTTACTCTTGAGACGTTGATTACAATTTCTACCAACTGATTTCGATTATGATATACAGCATTATCAAGAATATTATCAAAAATTCTTCTTAATAATTTGTTTGCTCTAATATGATATTCATCTTGAGATGCTGTAATTGTAATATTAATAATTTTATCGAGATGACTTTGTTTTAAGATTTCAACTGCTTTTTCTAAGATATTTAAAACCTCGATTGAAGAAAGTTCTTCTTTATAACTTTCAATTTGGGAAAGAGTTTGTATGTTTTTCACTAGTTTTTTCCCTCTAACAATTTGTTTTTCAATGATTTTTGTAACTTCTTCATACTCCTTTATTTTAGTAGTTTCATAAGAAAAGGCTTTAGAAAGCTCTAATGATGATAACACATTCTGGAGTATATTATTAATATCATGTGTAAAGACATCCTTATATAAATTACTGCGATTATAAGCATCACGATAATTTTCTCTTGATTTTCTTAATGCTAATTCTGCTTTTTTGCGTTCAGTAATATTAGTAAAAGTAACTGCAAAATAATTCTCTTTTGGAGAATATGCCGCGACACTAAACCATTGATCGAGAGGTTCTGCATAATTTTCAAAAGTTATCGGGATCCTAGTAAGAGCAACCTTCCCATATTTTCCTATCCAATCAGCAGGATCATTTTCTATTCCAGGTAATACTTCTGTCACTTTTTTTCCAATTATATCACTGATTTTTAAACCAGTAAATTCTTCAAAAGCTGGATTAACTTCCCAAAATTGATAATCTATTGGTTTGTTATTTTCATCTACAATAATCTTATGATAAGCAAAAGCAGCAGCCATATTTTCAAATAGTAAACGATATCTTTTCTCGGATTCTTTTAAATTCCGTTCTGCTTTTTTTTGACTTGAAATATCTTGAGCTACTTCGGTGATGCCAATTAAAGTGTTGTTTTCTTCTAGTATAGGGAAACCCTTTATAATCCATTCCTTCCCATCTGGTGAAATAACATCATCAATTTCTGGTTTCCCTGATTTTACAGCTCTATTAACAGGACAGATTTCACACGGTATCTCGCGATTATGCCACACTTCATAACATTTAAGACCAATTAATTCATCTTGAGGTATTTCAACTGAATCACCAGCAGCCTTGTTAGCCCAAAGTATGTTATTCTCGGTATCTTGAAAAACTATTAATTCCGAAATTCCATTTAAGATAAAAGTTTTTTCATTTTCAGATTTCTTCAAATAGTCTTCTGTTTTCTTTTGTTTTGTAATGTCTTCAGCGAGAACTAATATCAAATCAGATGGAATATAATTGTAGGTAACATAGAGTTTTTTATCCTCTTCATTTGTAAAAAACGTGTAATTAATCTCCTTTGAAAAATTCAATTTAGAATTTGCGCATTGATATAAATCTGATATAATTTCGGGTTTATTCTGGTATATCTCCTTTGCGATTACTCCGAGAAAATCTTTAATCTTAAAATGTGATAAATTTTCTGCTGCCCTGTTATAATCTACCAAAATCAAATCTTCTCCAACCTTCTTCCAAATATAAATTGGGTTCGGAACAAGATTGAAAATATCTTTAAATACTTCTGCTGATAGATTTAAATTCTGTTCCCTACTATTCAAATTTATAATATTCCCTTTAGATAAATCAATTTGAATGTTTAAAATAATACAAATATGAAAGTAATAATCTTCATATTTAATATTTAGTCATTAAAAGAAAACACTATTATTATTGATTAAAAATTGTATCTTTTTTTTCTATAAAATAAATACAATAAATCTTATAATGTTATTAAAAAGGCTTATATAGGATTTTTACTAATATTTGCTTTAGGTAATTATTATTGTTGATGAGAAAAAAGAATTATGCCTGGTATTGAAAAATTAAAAAATGTAATTACAGCTATGATAACTCCGTTTAAAGAAGATTTATCTTTAGATGAAATGAAATACCGCGAATTTATACGATTTCAAATCGATAATGGTTGTCAGATCTTAACAATGGGCACAACAGGTGAAAGTGCAACCATGTCCCATGAAGAACAACATGTTGCAACAGATATTGCTGTTGATGAGGCTAAAAAGAGTAAGAAAGATCCATTTGTATTAGCTGGAGCTGGAAGTAATTCTACTAAAGAAGCGGTTTCATTATCTCAATATGCTGAAAAAGCTGGAGCTGATGGACTTTTGATTGTGGTACCCTATTACAATAAACCTGTTCAACACTCATTAATTGATCACTTCTCTACAATTGCCGACTCCGTTTCATTACCAATAATTTTATATAATGTGCCAAGTCGCACTGGGAGAAATCTAGAGCCGGAAACAATCTCAAAATTAGCATATTCAAAAGATAATATTATTGGTGTTAAATGCGCCAGTGGAAACATTGATCAAATTACAAAAATAATTAAAACTACTCCAGATGATTTTATCGTTTTAAGCGGCGATGATAGTATGACTTATCATATCATGGCTCTTGGCGGAATGGGGGTTGTAAGCGTTGCCTCCAACATTATTCCGGCACAATTAGTGGAATTTACAAATAGCATGCTTAAGAACGAATGGGAGAAAGCCAGGGAAATGCATTTAAAATTGTATAATTTGTTCAAGGTTCTGTTTATTGAATCAAATCCGGGACCAGTGAAATTTGCTGCTGAAATTATGGGATTGATGAATATCAGAATGAGACTTCCCCTGACTCCACCATTAATAGAGAACCAGACGAAAATAAAAGAAGTTCTGAGTAATTTACAATTGATATGATTAACCTTGGAGGATTTTAAGTGATTAGACTATTAATTTTAGGACCTACAGGGTCGATGGGAAGGTTGATTAGTAAGATAGCTTTAGAAGATAGGGATATTAAGGTTGTAGCTGCTTGTGACGTTTCTCACGTTAGTGAAGAGCTTGGACTTTTATTAGGTACTCTTGATCCAAACAAAATAAAAATTAGTGATATAAACAATCTTAATGAAATTATTACTAATACTCATCCAGAGGTAGTTGTAGACTTTACCATAGCGCCAGCAACAGAAAAAAACTGTATAATTTGTGTAGAAAATGGGTTAAGATGTGTCATTGGAACGACCGCGTTGTCTCAAGATTTTCTAACGCAGTTTGAGAGACATGTGAAAAAAAATAAGGCACCTGCTGTGATTTCACCGAATATGTCAACAGGAGTGAATGTTTTTTTTAAGATAGTTTCAATTTTAACTAAATATTTAGCAGAATGGGATATAGAAATATTAGAAACACATCATCATCGAAAAGTAGATGCTCCAAGTGGAACCGCATTAAAAATAGGACAACTCATAAGTAAAGAACTTGATTCAGATTTTGAAAAAATTGCTAAATTTGGTCGTAGTAGAGGTCCTAATAAACGTTCAGTTGGAGCGAAAAGTGAAATTGGAATTCACTCTATTCGTGCGGGAGATATCGTGGGAGATCATACAGTATTATACGCTGGGCCGGGAGAAAGAATCGAATTGAAACATCAAGCTCATAATAGAGAATGTTTTGCTGATGGTTCAATTAAAGCGATCAAATTCATTGTGGATGCTAAATTATATAAGATATATTCTACAAGTGAAGTTCTGGGACTAAATTAAGAATAAGATAAAATTATAAAAAATCAGGGCAGATCAGTATTATCATTAATCCTTTTAGTTCTAAGACTAATTTTAGATTTCATAATGCCAACACCTCATCGAGAGAATTAAAGGGTATCCAAGCCTTAATTATCTCACATTCTATAATTTTATCTCATATAGTAATAGTAGACATGTATTTTTAATTTTATTCAAAGCAAAATTCAAGATTTTAGATGGTTAGGGATAACTTGATTTTTTAACAGATCTTCAAATGTCTCTTTGGTCCGGACTTTATATAAATTTCCATCATTTACTAAAATCTCACCAGGCCTTGGTCTTGAATTATACGGGCTGCTCATTGTGAAACCGTAAGCCCCAGCGTCTAATATAGCAAGATAATCTCTTTCATACAATTCAGTAAATTCCCTTCCTTTTCCAAATACATCTCCAGATTCGCAAATTGGTCCGACAATATCATATTTTAAATTTTTTCCTTTAACATTTTCATTACAGGTAACTATATGATGATAAGAACCATACATAGTAGGACGGATTAATGTATTAAAACCCGCATCTATGCCAGCAAACTTTTTGAAACCATTATCTTTGATGGTATTGATTTGAGTTAAAATAATGCTTGATTCTGCAGTAATATAACGTCCAGGTTCAAAAAAGAGAAGAGGGGTTCCTAGATCTCCTGTTTCAATTAAATCTATGAATTTTGTAAGCACAATTTCATTAAATTTGTTTAAATCCATTGGATCTTCTTTAGGATGATAAGGAATCCCTATTCCTCCTCCAAAATCAATAAATTCAAATTGAATTCCTAGAGATTCTACAACTTTCTCTATTATTGATAAAAATTTCTCGGTGGGCTTTTCAAAATCCATTGCATCTATTATACCAGACCCAATATGCTGGTGAATACCGAATCTTTTAAAACCTAACTCAATTGCTTTTGAATAGGCTTTTACTAATTGGGGCTCAAGAATTCCAAACTTAATTTCCCTACCTGCCGTTATTGTATGAGGATGATGCCCAGCTCCAAATTCCGGATTAAATCTAAATGATAAAATATCCTTCTCTTTTCCTTTTTTTTCATAAATTGACGCTAAGCGCATTAATTGACTGTAACTATCTAAATTAATCAAAATCCCGTTATCAATGGAGTATTCGAAATCGTAATTAGTAAACATATTTCCTGTATAAATTATACGATCTGGAGGAATCCCCGACTTTAAACATGTAAAAATCTCTCCCATGGAAGAGCAGTCAAAATTGGAACCTTCAGAAATTAGGATTTTTAACACTGACAAATTTGAGTTAGATTTCACAGCAAAGTAAATTTTATTCCGTTTGTATATTGAATCTAAGAATTTTTTTAATTTTTTATATCTCTTTCGAATTAATTGTTCATTTATTATATAAATTGGAGTGCCAAATTTTTCAGCAAGCTCTATTGTGTTTAGATTAGCGAAGTGTAATACTCCTTGTCTAAATTCTAAATCTTTGTAAATTAACCAATCCTTATACTTCATACTATAATAACTCTCAAATCTCTATTTTTTCTAGGATCCCTTCAAACACTTTTACTATTGGTCCCTTCATAAATACTCTTCTCCCCGTATATGTTATTATAAGATCTCCTCCATCGTTATGAATTTTAATTGGTGATTTTTCTTTAAATATGCCCAATATCACACCTGCTACGACTGAAGCACAAGCTCCTGTTCCACATGAATTAGTAATACCCACGCCCCTTTCAAATACTCTTACTATTGCTTCCTCATCTGAAATAACTGTAACAAATTCCACGTTAACCTTATTTGGAAAAATCTCATGAGATTCTATTGTAGCCCCATACATATTTAATTTATCATCATTAATCTGATTTTTAATAAAAATAACTGCATGCGGATTTCCCATTGAAACTGCCGTGAAATTAAAAATCTTGTCTAATATTACTAAAGATTCATTAACGCAGCGATCTACAGGACTATCTAAAATAACGGGAACCTGTTCACATTTCAAAATTGGTGGTCCCATATCGATTTCTACGGATTTTACAATCTCATCAACTATATTTAATTTAGAAACCATGATTCCCTTAAGTGTTTCAATCTTTATCTCTTCTTTTTTAACAATATTGTTTTCATACACATATTTTGAAAAACATCTGATTCCATTTCCACACATTTCTGCTTCTAAACCATCATTGTTAAATATTCTCATTCCAATATCGCCCTTATCAGAAGCACTTACATAAATCAATCCGTCAGCACCTATAGAAAAATGAAATTTACACAGTTTAATAGCTAGTTTTGATTTTTTTTCTTCTGGAATTGACCATTTAATATCATTAATTATTATATAATCATTTCCTAAGCCATGATATTTTCCAAAATCTAAATTCTCAAAAAAAAACTCATCCATATATGTATCTTATGACCACTTTTATTAAATTCTTTTAATTCTCCTAATTTTATCATGTGGAAGGTAGTAAGTTTATAATTCTACTACAAAAAGAGCATGATTAAATTTAATTACAATTCGCTTCAATTTCAATGTTTAAGCTGATCTTTAACGAATATCTTTATAGAATTTACTAAAAAAAATGACAAATTTTAAAATGAAATTTATCATATCTATTTTAAAATAGATCAAATTTTATTACTGGATATGAAATTCAAAAAGATCACCCTTCTAGGAGTATTAGTATTCCTTTTATTTCCGATAATTAATGCTACAGCGTTTTCATACATTGATTATATAAAAGATGGAAATTTTGTATTCTTTCTTCTTGATTTGGACGAAGATATTAATGTAGAATTCAATGTAACGCATGAGGGGGATGGTAATTTTACTCTATTTCTGTTTAATGAGCGACCCACTGAATCGAATGTCAAGGAGGATAAGTCTTTAAATAATGAAATTTTCAGCAATCCCTCAACTGTTAAATATAGCCTTGATGATGATCCATATATTAATTATACAGCTCCTGGTCCAAACCCAAAAATCTACTATATTGAAATTATTCTTGTCGACGGTGGTCCAGATACTTTTACTTTAACAAGTACTATAACTAATGGAACCCATACATTAGATAAGGATTTAACAAGATATTATCTGCCAATTATTCCGGGTTTTCAAATTGAATTCCTTTTGGTTACACTAACTATCTCAGTAGGATTAATTCTTATTTTATACAAAAGGAGAAGGAAAAATTAAGACAATATTTTTAATTTACCTTAATATATTTTCTTTTAAGTGATTTTTATAAGTTATTATAAGCCATTAAATCACTTTATACTCAAATTCTAAAGTTAAAAATTCTAAAGGAAAAATAATGTATGAAAAAAAACCATGGTTGGAGTTCTATGACGACCATGTTCCTGAAATTATTGATTATCCCCGGACTACAATGTATAAAACAGTAGTAAAAACTGCAGAAAAGTATCCGAATTCTATAGCCTATGATTTTATGAGTCAGGAATCTACGTATAAAGAGATGATTGAACAAATTGATCAATGCGCCAGAGCTTTAGCTAATTTAGGACTGAAAAACGGGGATCGAATGACAATATCTATGCCAACTTCACCCCAAGGTGTTATTTGTTTTTATGCCGTAAATAAGATTGGAGCTATTGCTAGCATGATTCATCCACTAAGTCCTCCTAAACAAATAGAATTCTTTTTAAATCTTAGTGAAAGTACTTTTGCTCTTACAATTGATAAAGTTTATCCTAATTTCAAGCAAATCTTAGGGAACACAAATCTTAAAGCATTAATTCTAACTCAGTTCAGTCAAGATGTAGTTGATGTAGCCGATACTAAGCAAATATTCTGGTGGAAAGATATTATGGCAAAATCATATCTAGAAATACCCGAATTTGAGATGGATCCCGATGAATTGGCAGTTATTTTATATTCCGGAGGAACTACAGGGGTACCTAAAGGAATCATGCTTTCAAATTACAACTTTATAACAGAAGGAACACAAGTCGCTACGTGGATGGATTTATCAGATAAAGATTCTTCACTCGCAATATTACCGATTTTTCACGGGTTTGGATTAGGAGTTTGTGTTAATGCTATTTTCATGGGAGGAGGAAAAAGTATCCTGGTTCCATCATTTACTCCAGATCAAGTTGCTGATTTAATTAAAAATAAAAAGCCTACCTTACTATTTGGAGTGCCTACCTTATACGAAGCCCTTAACAGAAACCAAAAGTTTCAGAAAACCGACTTAAGTTTCTTAAAAGCAGCCTTTTGTGGAGCTGATACATTACCTCGCACTACAAAGGAAAAATTTGAAGAAATATGCAAGAATAATGGTTCTGACGTTCAACTTCGTGAGGGATACGGATTAACGGAAGCTGTTACAGGAATTTGCGCAATGCCACTGGGCGAATATAGGGAGAGGAGCATCGGCATTCCAATGTCAGATATGATGATGAAAGTAGTAGAAATTGGAACTAATAATGAAGCTTCAATTGGTAAAGAAGGTGAACTGTGTATTCATGGCCCTGCTGTTATGTTGGGATACTTAAATAAACCTGAAGAAACAGCAAAAACACTTAAAAAGCATGATGATGGAAAGATTTGGTTACATACGGGGGATATTGCTACTATGGATAAGGATGGATTCTTTTATTTCAAACTTCGACTAAAACGAATGATAAAATCTTCAGGCTTTAATGTTTATCCTACACAAGTAGAAGATATTCTCTATAAACACCCAGATGTTCTAGAACCTTGTGTTATCGGTGTGCCTGATGAAAAACAAGGTCAAATAGTAAAAGCTTTTGTCATTTTAAAAGATCCTAAGAAGGAAAGTCTAACTTTGGCAGAAAATTTGATTAAATTTTGTCAAGAACATTTATTGAAATGGAGCTGTCCAAGAGAGATTGAATTTAGTAAAGAATTACCTAAAACCCTAGTTGGAAAAATTGATTTTAAACAGCTTGAGGAGCAAGAGAGAGAAAAATTAAAAGAAGCTGGAAAATATTATGGCAAATAAATTAGCAGGAAGTTTTCACTATAAAACTAACCACATCATCAAATATTTTTTCTCCTCCAATACCTATGAAATCGATTTTTTCTGCATTGTTTGATTTGGTTACAACAAGCTTTTCTTACATTTGTTTATTATAGACAATCTCATTTCTTAATCATATTTTAATGAAGAAACTAACACATGCAATTTGACAAAAGTTAATAAAACCAGAGATCCTTTTAGATAATAATATTTATTAAATTCTATTTAATAAACCAAACAAACCGAAATCTTCAAAAATTAGAGGAGTATGATGAATTTTGGCATCGATAAATAAAGATAATTATAATCCCGAAGAAAATTTACTAGCCACACTTAATGATTTAGATATTGGATTTGTAAAAGTTAGTAACGATGGCACTATATTAAACCACAATCTTACTTTTAACAAGATTTTTAGTTATAATCGGGAAGAAAATTTAATTGACACTAAGATTTTAGATTATTGGCTAAATTTTGAGGAGAGAAATAAATTTAGAGAGATTCTTTTCAAAAATGGCATCGTTAAGAAATATATAGCTCCAGTTAAAAAAGTGGATGGAAAGGAGATCTTTTTGGAACTGAATTTCAAATTAATTAAGAATTCTAATGGAGAAATCGTTTCTTCTGAAGGGACTTTTGTTGAACTGACCGAGCGACTTAAGGCAGAACAAAAATTAAAAGAGTCAGAGGAAATATATCATAGACTTTCTGATCAATATAAAATGTTACTTGAATCCATTACTGATGGAGTGTTCGTTTTAGATAAAAATTGGGATTATGTAATGATTAATAAAACCGCAACTGAAATGGTTCAAATGTCTGTAGATCAAATGATTGGAAACAAATTAACCGTTTTATTTCCGGGTTTCGAAAAAACTCAATTCTTTAAAATTTATAATGATGTTATGAATAAAAGAAAGACAAAACGTATTGTGGGTGATTTTATCCATCCAGATGGACGTAAAGGATATTATGAAGTCAGTGTTTACCCAGTAAATGAGGGAATTTTATGTATTACAAGAGATATTACCGAAAAAATAATGTCAGAACAAAAATTAAAGGAATCTGAAGAAGTTTTGAGAGCAAGTCTTGAATCTACTGCTGACGGTATTCTTGTTGTTGATGAAAAAGGCCAAATTTCTCATACTAATTCCAAATTTGCGGACATGTGGCGTATTCCACAAGATTTAATCGATAAAGGGGATGATCAAAAATTATTGGATTATGTACTAAGTCAACTAAAAGACCCAGAAGCTTTTCTTTCAAAAGTAAAACAACTCTACAGATCTACAAGCGAAGATTTTGATGCTCTCTATTTTAAAGATGGAAGAATTTTTGAACGATTCTCTAGTCTATTAGTTATAGATGCAGAAATTAAAGGACGAGTGTGGAGTTTTAGAGATTGCACTGAGGCCAAAAAATCGGAAGAAGCTCTAAAGGATAGTGAACGACGATTAAAAGAAGCTCAAGCTTTAGGAAAAATCGGTTATTGGGAGTTTGATATTACCAGCCAACAGATAACGTGGTCCGATCAAGTATTCGAATTATATGATCGAGATCCTTCTTTGGGGCCTCCTTCCTCAGAAGAAGAAGCAACTTACTATACTCCCGATACCAGTGAAAGATTAAAAGAATATTCACGCCGTGCACTCGAATTTGGGGAAGAATTCGACTATGACTTCCAGGCAAATTTACCTAGTGGAATGGTTGTTCAGTTAGCAGCATTAATGCGTACTATTAAGAATAAAAGTGGACAAGTTATTAAATTAGTCGGAACAGTTCAGGACATAACTGGGCGCAAGGGAGCAGAAGAAGAATTAAAATCCCGGTATGAGTTTGAGAGGTTAATATCTCTTATATCTTTAGATTTTATTAATGTACTTGATGAGAACTTAAACGATTTGATTAATCTTGCATTAAATAAGATCGGTCAATTTGTTAACGCCGTCCGTTGTTCACTATTTATTTATTCTGAAGATTTAACTAGGGTAACCAATACTAACGAATGGTGTGTAGATCCTAAAGATTCTCAGATTGCCTTACTCCAAAATATTCCTTCTGAAGAATTTGGATATTATTTAAAACTACTTAAAGAGAAAAAAGATGTAATTATTAACCAGTTTGATGATATACCCTCTGAAGCCAGTGGGGAAAGAGAGTGGATTAAAGAATATGGTTTTCGGTCGTTAATATTTGTTCCCATGCTATTTAAAAACAAATTATTCGGGACCCTTGGATTTTATGGGGAAGTAAACATTGAGAGAGAGTGGCCAAAGGATATAGTTAATTTACTTCACGTTTTAGCAAATATTTTCGTTAATTCAATTAAGAGTAAGCAATCAGAAGAGACATTGTATCATGAACGAGATCTCATCCGGACGCTTTTAGAGAACCATCCTGACTTCATTTACTTTAAGGATAAGAAAGCTAGATTCCAGCATATAAGCAAGCGTTTTTGTGAATTCTTCGGGAGAAGTATGGAAGAGATTATCGGAAAAAGTGACATAGAACTTTTTCCAGAAGAGATTGCAAAAATAACGCATAGTGAAGATCTTCAAGTTATCAAAACAGGGATAGCATTAATTAATAAGGAAGAAAGCTCTGCAGGAACATGGGTTCTAACCACAAAGATACCTTGGTTTGATAAAGATGGAAATATAAAAGGTCTGTTTGGGATTTCACATGACATCACCGAACTTAAGAAAACACAAGAAAAGCTAAGAGAATTAGGCATGATGAAATCTGAATTTCTTAGAAGGGCTTCTCATGAATTAAAAACACCCCTCATTTCAATTAAAGGATTCTCTGATCTTATCTTAACATTATATAGAGAAGAATTAAACCCAGACATAATATCAAAATTAGGGGAAATTAATCAAGGTTGTGAACGATTGCAGAATATTATTAACGATCTTATACATACATCAAGATTAGAATCAACAGAACTTAAACCAAAATTTGAACGAGAAGATTTATCATTTCTCATTAAATTTTGCGTGCATAAATTAGAATCTTTGGCAGAAAAAAGGAATCAATCAATTAAACTAGATATACATACCCCGTTGTATGCAAATGTTGAAAAAGAAGAAATCCATGATGTTATAACTAATTTACTCTCAAATGCAATAAAATATACTCCACCAAAGGGACGTATTGAGATAAAAACAGAAACTTTAGATGATTCTATTGTTGTTTCAATAAAAGATAATGGAATTGGTTTCACAAAAGAAGAGAAAGATAGAATCTTTCAACAATTTGGAAAAATTGAACGTTATGGTCAAGGTCTTGATTTAGGAATTGATGGTAGTGGGTTAGGTTTATATATCTCTAAAAAAATCGTGGAATCTCATGGAGGGAAAATTTGGATGGAATCAGAGGGGAAAAATAAGGGAAGTATTTTTTACTTCAGTCTTCCTAAATGAAAATATAAATTATCAATTTTAATTTTTAAAGCCTTTTTTAATCATTTTTCTCATAATTTCCATTCATTTGGATTTGAAAATTATCATAATCCTACATGAAATGACTGAATTCGTCGTACCCTCCTTTTAAATAAAACTTAAATTCAATTTTACTATTGTCTATCTATTGATTTCAAAAAAAAATAAAAAAAAGTGATGAAAAATTTCCTTCGAAGAAATAAGTAAAAAATTAGCGGAATTCATGAGGGATACTGAAGAAGTAGAATTTACTGATGTAGATTTATTTGCGGAATATCTTGAATTTCAAATGTTGCCAAGCATCGTACAGGCTGCCGCTCAAGCAGTATTACCTGGAGTTCCAGGGAAAGCTGTATGGACACCTGCTAAATTTTCCCTCGATATTGATTTTCCTGGGAAAATTCAAACTGTAGAATTCATTCGCTCAAATGGTAAAAAAACTGTAATTGGTGGAGAAGTTGTACCTCCCTTTTATAACTTTTTAGGACTTGATAAGAGGAATCCTAATCCTCCTCTCATAACCTATGATGTATTCGACATGGGTGCTAAAATGATGCTTCCAAAACCAATTAAACAACAGTATAGCGAAGTTTTAGGTGATCCTGCTGAATGGGCAAAACGGGCTGTTAATAAATTCGGAGCAGAGTGTATTACTTTTCATTCACTCGAAATAGATCCAGCAATGGGAGACGCGCCAGTTTCGCAATCTCTAAAATTTTTAGAAGATATTCTACAAGCCGTCGATGTTCCTATCATAATTGGATGTTCCGGGAATAAGAAAAAGGATGTTGAGCTATTTGAAGTTACTGCCGCGGCCACTGAAAGTGAAGTCTTAATGTTATCTGCTGCTGATAAAGCTACGTGGGAAGAAGTTATCCCTCTTGCTGTGAAATATGACCACAATTGTTTGCTATGGACTAGCTTAGATATGAACAATCAAATTAAAATGAATAAAGACGCACTTGAACTGGGACTCCCCCCTAACAGGATCGTGATGGATCCAACCTGCGCAACAGCTTAAATTACATAAAATTCTTATGTAGCTGCGATTTTAGGATACGGGATGGAGTATAGCTTCAGTATTTATCAACGAATGCGAGTTGCTGGACTACTAGGGGAGACTGATTTAGCTTACCCGATTAGTGGTGGAACTACGAACGCTTGGGGTGCGAGGGAAGCCTGGATGAGTGAAAAAATAGCTCCCCAATGGGGGCTACGTCAATATCGGGGACCAATTTGGGAAGTTTTAAATGCTCTTTCGTTGACTTTGGTTGGGTTGGATTTGGCGATGATGTTTCACCCGATTGCCGCAAAACACCTGAAAGACATTACAAAACAATTCTTTGAGGCAGTACCAAAAGAATTGGACGATAAAGGCTATTTTGATTGGGTATCAGCGAATTTAAAGCGTTAAACAATTTTTTTATTATTTATTTCCTATACGAAAATAGGTAAGCATGTAGTAATACTAGCTTAATTCCTAATAGGGATAAGGGATTAAACCCGACATTATGTCCATTAAAGCATCAACCATTACTGAGTATCCAAAAATGAAGTATAAAAGTGTACCTACTATATAAACAACTATAGCTGTAATTGATTTCCATTTATGTTCTGTTTCATTATATCCAAGAACACCTAATATTAACCCTAATAGTCCAGTACCACTTACTACGAATGTGCCAAGAATAACTATTTTTGGTATTATTCCTTGGCTAGTTAAAATTGAAATTATAGGGCTTACTAAGCTTAAAAGAGCCAAAATAAGAGCTACATTCGCATATTTTGATTTTTCCATTTATTTTCAAATTAATTATTAATTAATTAAAGAAATATAAGTTACATTTGTATTTATATTTAGAATCGCCAATAGATCATTTTCTTGTGTTTTACGGTCGAAAACCAAAATAATTCTTCTATTTTAATAATTATTAACAATTTCTACTTCTTTCCATGAGTCCACAATCAACTGGAATTCGTAGAAGTCATCATGAATTTTGGATTTTGGATTCTTGTGTTTACCCTCAATTTTGATCACTTCACCTGTTAATTCAACTGTCCCGCTACGCGAAATGAGATCTTTTGAATAAACAACGATTTGATAATTTTCATCCATATCGAAGTATTCCATGTTATCATGAGAATTTATTATTGTTGTCATATGTTGCCAGATCTCTTTAGCCACCTTTCCTCTGATCTTTACTACTTTTCCAATATTATACGCAAAATCTTGATACTTAACTTCGTTTACCATGATAAACTCTTAATTTAAATTCATTAATAATAAATAGAAAAACGAAACCTATAATTCTTTTTAATACTCTTCAACTAAAATATTCACTTCTTTCTGAACAACTTTGGAAAAATGACAAATAACATAATATACAAGAATGATAAAAAAGTGATTGTTCTCATTGATAATTTTTCCCTTAATTTTTCTAATGACCGAATAGAGAGAATCAAAAATATCGTTAGAGATAATTACGAGTATGTCGAATTAAAAGTAATACACTACACTAACTTAGATATTGGAAAGTTAAATGATATTTCAGGTTATATTCTATCAGGTTCTAATTCAAACGTATCTGAGTTTTCATCTAATAATAATCTGAAAAAGGAATACCAAGAGGTCATAAAATTAATTCAGATGGAGAATCAGCAGCCACTCTTAGCAATTTGTTATGGGCATCAATTGACTGCATATGCGTTTGGTGGAAAAGTGCAAAGAATGAGCGGAAATTACAATGGAAGTAAAATCATATCTGTTTCACTTGATAAAATAGATGAGATAATACCTTATAATGAGATATTAGTGAATATACAACATTTGGATTATGTCAAACCTAATGATCCTATAATCAAAAAAGAATTTAATATTACGTCTGTAAAAGAAATAGATGGCTACGAAACTATACAATATATGCAGCACGTTAGAAGACCGATATTTTCGGTTCAATTTCATCCAGAAACCCATCTTTCTCTTGAAAAATTCGCTGATAAGAGCAATAAACAAAAACTAGCAAATGTAGTAAAGGTAGGCGAGGAAATAATTAAGAATTTTATTAGTTTCTGCATAAGTTAAATTGTTTTCATAATAAAAAGGTTAAAGAATTAAGAGAGTAAGAGTATTATAATCCATTTAACGTGTATCTAATTACGCCTTCTCAATCTTCAAATAGAAATTTTCTCCTTCTGTTTTGAATTCTAAAATTTTATCCTCGGTACGTCCTACATAACGATGAATATTCTCTCCAGCTTCTGCGAAGTCTCCACTGACTTCAAGAATATCTCCACTATTCATCTCCAGTAATATTCTTTTTGTTTTTGCGACTGGCATAGGACAAACAAGTCCGGAACAGTCTAATTTATTTGATATTGCCATATTTTAAATTCCCTCATTATTTATTTAACTAAATAAGACGTTATCAGCTTCTTGACACATTCCAACAAAGGTACTCATCGTAGTTTTATTGATTCCCTCAACGAATTCATCTTCAGATAATCCACGGGCTTTCATGCAAACTCCACATGCTTTTACATTAGCTCCTTCTTTGATCACATCTTCCATCCATTTCCCCACGTTATCATAATAGGCAGGATCCTGATTTTTTTTTCCTACAAAAATACCATCTTCAACTAAAAAGATATTTATTTTATGACCTTCTAGTAATGCGGCTAATGCAAACCTTAACATCGTGTAAGGTCTTTCAGACTTGTAAGCGGCATCTGCTATTACGATTGTAAACTTTTTTTTTTTTTCACTCATTTTATTCTAAATTCCCCTATTTTATATGAAAACTCAGTTAATATGAGAATTAAGAGAAGATTTATTAATTTTATCGTAATAAATTATCAAAAAAATCGATAAATAGATAAATTGTAGTAACTCCTTATTATAATAAAGAATTATTCTCCCAAATTGAAATAAAGGTTTTTTGTTATGCAAATTGAGTACTTAAGAAACTTTATCAAATTAACACAATTTAAAAGTTTTTCAAAATTAGCACAAGAACTCCCAATTTCTCAAAGTACTCTATCCCATCAAATTTCACAGTTAGAAAAAGAATTTGGTGGTAAACTAATTAACAGATCAACTAAAAAGTTTGAGTTGACGAAAGCAGGTGAAATTTTTCTGAAACATGCAGAGAGTATTATCAATATATATGATAACTGTAAACGTGAAATTTCTGAATTTTTTCAACAAAAAATTGAAGATATTATTATATCGGCCTCTACTATCCCTGGTTCTCATGTTTTACCTAAATATATAGCAGAATTCAGAAACAAAAATCCTAGCGTAAACTTTAAAATTCTGATTAATAATTCTCAGAAATCTATAGAAAATATTAAAAAGGGATCTGCAGATTTTGCAGGAATTGGTAGTTTCATGAAATATAATAGAGATGGTTTTGACTTCATTAAAATTGGAGAGGAAAAAATAAAGTTCATTTGTTCTCCTACTCATGAATTACTTCAAGATGGGAACAATTCTGTAAGTTTCGATGTCCTCACTAAATATCCCTTTGTATGGAGAGAAAAAGGTTCAGGAATGCGAGAAACCTTTAAAAACCAATTCCCTAAGTATAAAGATTTAAATATTAAATTAATCATAAATGACAATGATTCAATTATCTCTACTGTAAGTGATTCTAATTATATTGGCATTATGAGTGAAATTATGACAAATAAGATCCCCCACCTTGTAAAATGTTTAGAGATAAAAGAATTTCCAGAAGTCGCTAAAAGGTCTTTATATTTTTTGAAATTAAAAAATAAAGAATTAAGTGAATTAAAAAATAAATTCTGGGAATATATAAAACAAAAAATTAAATTTTAATAAAAAAAAAATAATGATTTTATTTTATTAGAACTCCCGTTTGGTCAAAATTAAGAAAACTACTTATCTTTTCCTTTAAGGGGTATATACCCTCTTTAAACAGTGTTATCAGAAAGATAGCAACGAAAATGATCGATCCAAGTCCCGGTACAAGACCTCCCAAAATATCATTAAAATTAGATGATGGGTTTATTGAGAGCAAAATTGTAGCCAAGGATATCCCTGCTATTAAAATTGATATGAAAGATATTATTAAGGCCGTTTTTTTGCTAAGATTTAGATGTATTGGACCGAGATCAAGTCGGAAGAATTTAGGCTGTACAATTATTGATAAAATAGTGTGGCTAATTGTTTTCCCCTCAAAAACAATATATGCATTTAAAAACCTACGCTCAATTTCTCTTTTCTTCTTCCTCTTTTTTAAGGATTTAAGGGGTAATATTGAAAATATCATAACTGGGGGATTCACAGCATCTTTTTTAACCTCAACTTTCCCGAATAAGGGGTGAACCTCGAATCCTTCACCTTCAATTCGTAATTCCAATACAGGAGGTTCTTTTTTAGTAGTAACAATTGTAAAGGTCGTTTTATATACTACCTTTCCTTCTTCATCAACTATTTTCAATTCTTCATGAGAAAAATACACATAAAAAAGATAGCTTCTTTGTTCCATCATTACTGAATAATATTGAAGCCCCATGTTAATTTCGTAAACAGATATTTGAGGTACCGCAGGAGTAGTTATTCTTGGTACTGGCTTTGGTTTAGGAGGAGCTACGCCTCCTCCCGCTAGAACATCTCTAGGAGGAGGGGGCGGAGGTGCTGCGGGAGCTCTTGCAGGAGACCCTCCACCAGGAGAGGGTGGAGCTGTAGATGCAGGTGAAGGTGCAGGAGGTGGAAGACTTTTACCTTTTTTCCTTGCTTTTGATTCATCTTTTTTCTCACCGAAAGATTCCTCCATTTCATCGTCTCTATCTTTAAGATTTTCTTCTCTTACTTCCTTTTCCATAATTTTAACATCTAAAAATTCATCTAAATCCTCCTCTATTAATACTTCATAAGATTCAGATGCAGTAGTTTTCTTGGATCTATGTTTATCTGCTGTTACCTTTACTTTTCTTTCAAGTTTTTCTTTTTTATGGATGTTTAAGTTTTTTAATTTTGTATTTCCATGTATTCTTGTTTTTGTTTCAAAATCAAGAAAATAAATGTCATCTCGAATAATATTAACTTCTCCGAGTGAGGCGTATATGTCATCTAGTATTTCACTGATTCTTACTGATTTTTTGTAATTACCGACAAACATGAAATCTAAAATTGCTACAGAAAAGACATTAGTTTTTTTGTTGTATGAAATTTTATTTGTTATTATTTCAATAATGGAAATTGTTTCCAATTTAACTGTTACCTCGTTTTTATTATAATGATTGTTTATAGGAAATAGTAACTTTTTAATAAAAATATTATACTTTTTTATAAAGAACTTATGACTAATATAGTTATCATCTTACCTATTTTTAAGAAAGAGATAGCATTAATCAAGAACCTAAATCTCTAAAATAAGCTTTAAAAGTAAATAAATGCTCTTTTATGTCTTTTATCTTTTCCAATTCTTTATTAGAACCAATTACTTTAGATATGGCTCGGTTTACTGATTCCATATCCCTATAACCATTTTGATTTTTATAGCTTTGTGTATTTATATTGCCCTTCCAGGGCTTTAACTTTGGCTTAGATTCAATCCCTCTTAAATTCCAATTGATTTTCCGTTTGAATTCTTTTGTTAATGTTTTTATATTAGTTTCATTCCATCTCTGAATAATCCAAGGAGCAAATTTATGTAATTTATCAAAATCAAATTCTAAATCATTACGCCATTCAAATTGATGATCCCAATTACCTACAGCGATGAAATTCTCATTTTTCAGTTTATTATATTGAAAAAACCTCCAGTCAGAACGATTTATATTTTCGTCTCTAAAAGGCTTCCCTTCAGAATATTGAAAGTAAAATCCTAATTTCTCTATTATTGATTGCTCTTGGCTATTAATTTTGAAATAAAATTCTATTTGAGTTATATCTGTTGTATTTCCTATAACTTGATCAAGATATAACTTAAAAATGACATTTTTAGCTTCATTTGGGTGGCATTTTCCGGTAAAAATTGGATAATAAGTAAGACAATAATAATTAGAATCATTCTTAGATTCAGTTTTATGTACTTCAACCCAACACTCCAATGGTTTGATGTATACGTTAGATTTAATTACATTGATTACTAATATAACATCTGCAAGTGTTCCTATAGTTATAATGATTGAAAATATTACAATACTAAAAAATATATCAGCAAAAAAATAAGTGAGAGCAATGAAACTGAATATGGCACCGGTTATTAAAAAAACAGCAATTAGCGAATTGTGCGGTGCACGTTCTTTATCTTTTTTCGAATATAATAATACTGGAGCACTTTCAATAACAAATTCTTTTCCAAATTGATTAATAAGTTGTTGAAAGTCGACTTGGTTCCAATCAAATTCAGACATCTTTATATCCAAAAATATTTTCTATAATAATTTTGAATTTAATCCATAAATAGATTGTTACATTAAAAAAAAATGAAATTTAGAAATTGGATTTGAATTAAATAATTTTATAAGTTGTATGCTATGCCTAAACCATGAGAAATAATTAAATCTCTTCTCTTTGTAATTTTTAATTTTGATTGTACATTTAATATATTGAACTTATTTATGGTTGACTTTGAAACGTTTTTAAAATTTATAAAATCTCAAGATTATTATCGCGACCAAATATTCCACGTTGAACATATTCCTGAGTCAAAAGTCCAATATGGAGATCTAGAG
>CAZRBD010000002.1:11823-22650 GCA_964598265.1 uncultured archaeon | reverse complement strand
TAGCGGCAATTATGAAAAAGACTTCAAAGATGGTTAGATAATAATGATATTAAGCTATGGCGCCATCAAGCAGAGGCAATTAATTCGATTAGAAATAAGAAAAATACTGTTACTGTTACTTCCACAGCGTCAGGAAAATCTTTGTGCTACAATTTACCGGTAATAGAATCAATATTAGAAGATCCAATAAATACCGCACTATATCTCTTCCCAACAAAAGCTCTCGCAAGAGATCAGTTTGACAAGCTATCAAAATTATTTGAAGAAACTAATATAAAACAAACCAGAATTGGTGTATACGATGGAGATGTCGAACCTCAAGAAAAAAGACAAATTTTAGATAATGCTAACATTATTATCACAAATCCATATGGATTACATTTTTATTTACCATGGTTTAAAAAAAAATGGAACAGAATTTGTAAAAATCTAAAATATATCGTTTTAGATGAGATTCATACATATAGAGGTATTTTTGGATCTAATTTTGCTCTACTACTTAGAAGATTAAAAAGAATCCTTAAAACATATAATGTAAAGCCAATATGGATTTTATCGAGCGCTACAATCTACAACGCTAAATTTTTTTGCGAAAAACTTGTAGGTGAAAAATTCACTATAGTTGATAAAGATTACTCTCCTTCAAGTGCAAAAAAAGTAATTCTGTGGGATTTACCCTATGATAATGTATCCAAGAAATATCGCTCAGCTCACCAAGAAACTAAAAATCTCTATATTAGTCATCTAACACAAAATATTCAAACTCTAACCTTTACACTCTCTAGAAAAATGGCTGAATTACAGGCAATTTGGACTAAAACTGCAATACCTTCACTAAAAAATAAGATTTTTAGCTATCGAGCTGGAATTAGTAAAAATAAAAGAAGAGAGATAGAACAAAACTTTAAAAGTCGAAAAATCTTAGGAATCAGTTCAACTAATGCCCTTGAACTAGGGATTGATGTAGGTTCTCTAGATGCTACAATCAGTTCTGGCTTTCCCGGCACAATTTCAAGCTTTAGGCAACAAATAGGAAGGGCCGGTAGAGGTACTGACTTATCTATTTCAACTCTAATACCAATGCAAAATCCTTTAGATCTTTTTTATATTCATAATCCTAACCAACTATTTGGACCCATTCAAGAAGAAATCTTGATAACATTAGAAAATAAATATTTACTTAAGAACCATCTCTGTTGTGCCAGCAAAGAAATCCCAATTAAGATTAATGAATATCAGAATTTTGGTCTACATGATACTAGTCTATTCAATGAATGTTTAGGAGAATTGGTTTCTGAAACTCTTCTTATGAAACGAGGTGATAAGTATTATTGGAAAAGTGATTTCTTTCCCCATGAAAAATATGGGTTAAACGATCTCTCAAATCGAAGTTATAAAGTTATTTTGAGGATTGATCAGATTGAGAGTTTTTTAACGGTTGAAGATGAAAGCTTTGTGTTTCGAGATTTGCATCCAGGAGCTATATATCTTTATGAGGCTGAAACATATTTGGTAGAAGAACTTGACTTAGATGAGCATTTTGTTTTTTTAAGGAAAGCAGATGTAGACTTTTATACGCAATCTTTAAGACATACAGATATAACTCCGCTTGAAATCCTCTCAGAAAAAAAAATTGGTATTTCAAAGAATATTGAAGTATTTTTTGGGGATGTAAAAGTAGAACATGAGTATTATTCATATAAAGTAGTTGACACTGTTACTCAAGAAACTCGTTCAAGATTTCCTCTCGAGGATATTCCAATTATCCGTTTTGAAACAAAAGCTTTATGGTTCTTAATTCCATTTGAATATCAAAAAGATCTGGAATTAGATGGATATGAGATTGGTGATTGTATTCATGCTACAGAACACTCTATGATAGCCATGGCTCCAGCGATAGCTCAAATTTCTCGTTGGGATTTAGGAGGAGTTTCAATTGATTTTGATCCAGTAAAACAACAATCTATTATTTATATATATGATGGATATAGAGGTGGTATTGGAATTTCTGAATTGCTATATCAAAAATTAGAAGAATTATTTGTTTTGTCATATAATCTATTAAATTCCTGTAAGTGTGAATCTGGCTGTGCTTGTTGCATATATAGTCCAAAATGCGGAAATATGAACCAGAACTTATCAAAAGAGGGAGCGCTTAAACTCTTAAAAAAGTTACTTAATAAATCTCAAGGAAATGATTCTTTTGTCTGAATTTTTTGTTAGAGTATAAAACAGAGTATCAGATTCACGGTTTACCAAAAGACGAGAGATTATCGCTTAAAGGCCAGTTAGCACCAACTTTATTGTTTTATTTACTATAATTTAAGATTAAAAAATAACAAAAATACTTACAAAATCCAGGGAATTATTCGATTGGTTCATTCTTCAGTTTTGCGATATCTTCATTTAGTTTTCTACGATTTTCCTCCATATCTTCAATTCCTAAAGCTTTGAATCGTTCTTCAAGTTCTCCGGTATCTTGCTCTAATATACTTCTACTCAATAAACCACCATCCACTAATAGAGCATGTCCACTTACAAAACTTGAATCATCGCTTGCCAACCATAAAACCGCTTTAGCTATGTCTTCAGGGAGACCTGCTCGTTTAATAGGTTGTATTTGAGAGAGAAATGTCGATTTAAGCATTTCACTTAATCTCTCCGCCCAATCTTGAGGAAATCCAAGCCCTCTTCCAAATATCGCTGTTGCAATTCCCCCTGGTGCAACACAATTCACGCGAATATTAAATTCCCCTAATTCCATCGCAACAGTATGGGTTAAATGAATTATCGCTGCTTTAGCCGTACTGTATGCATGAGGACCAAAACCAGTTCTCATCCCTGCTACGCTGGCTGTGCTTATTATATTCCCGTAGCCTTGATTTTTCATTATGGGAACAGCATTTTTCATACCAAGAAAGACGCTCCTCAACATGACCTCCATTGTTACATCCCATGCGTCTGTAGGGATCTCATTAATTGGTCCTCCAACACCCCCAAATCCCGCGTTGTTAAACATGATATCGAGTTTTCCGAATTTTTCAACTGCGAGCTCAATTAATGATTTAATATGGTCTTCACTTCGAACATTCGTATGTTGATATATCGCATTAGGTCCTAACTCATCGGATAGAGCTTTTCCTAAGTCATCTTGTATATCTCCGAGAACCACACGAGCACCTTCTTTTATAAAAAGTTTGGCAGTAGCTTTACCAATACCACTTGCACATCCAGTTATTACAGCTACTTTTCCATTGATTTTACCCACTAATTTTTCACCTATATATTAATAATTAATTATGGATATATTTTGATTTCAAGAGTAAATAAATCTTACTTTTTTCAATGCCTATCTGATTAATGAAGTTAAAGCTTACCAAATCCATGGAATTAGTCTTTTTTTTACTTTTTTGGTGTATTCCGTGTATCCATCAAGCTCTTCGTGTAATAATTTTTCCTCAAGTGAAATTCTAAATTTTAAAAAGTTTTTAAAGATTAAATCAATATATAATTTATTATTTGAGAGATGCCGTTTTCTTTAGGTTATTTCTTCATTAAAAATAAAAAAATTTTGCTTTTTAGGTATTCGGGTTGTCATCTTTCACCAGTACGTTTAAAATAGTATTGTTTGGCGATTCTCAAACTGGGAAAACGACTTTAGCTCATAGATATTTAACTAATTTGTTCAAAGAAAGCATTTCTATGACTCTTGGAGTAGATTTTTTGCTTAAAGCCATCAAATTAGAGGGTGAAATGGTGAAGCTACAGATATGGGATTTTGCGGGTGAAGAACGATTTAGGTTTCTTTTTCCGTCCTACATTAGAGGAGCTAATGGTGCAATTTTTATGTATGACATAACAAATTATGGTTCTCTTGCGCATGTTGATAATTGGTTTGAAGTCGTAGAGAAAGAGATAAAATCCAAACTACCATTAATTTTTGTTGGAGGAAAAACTGATCTAATTCATTTAAAAGAAGTATCAACAAAAAAAGCTATGGAAATTGCAAAATCTAAAGGTGCGGACGGATTTATTGAATGCAGCTCGAAAAATGGTGAAAATGTTCATAAAATTTTTGATTTATTGACTAAATTAATCATGAAAAACCGAAATTATTAATTTTATTATTATGTTTCCATGAAATTATGGTACTGATTAAGGTAATTTCGTTCTAGGTCTTCCAGTTACTGGATCCCAATTTCGATAATTATAGTATAGCTCCTTTAATTTTAGAAAGTCTGGTGTTCTACCCTTTGACCCTCCTTCTTTAAACGGACGGAGAAGCAATTTAGGAATGTAATCATCAGAAGGAGTCAATCCCATTTTGACGTTAAAAAGACGTTTAATGTTGGTAATTCTTTCTCCAAACGATTTAATTTCCTTAAGTCCAAATTTTATACCAGTCGTAGCTTCTAGTATTGCAGCATTTTGAGAAGGTAGTGGATTACAGAAACTACACATTATCATTGAACTATAAAGCGCTCTGTAATCCATTAATAATGAACAGAATTCTGCCATTTCTTTACCATCAATATGTGTATCTATTTGTTTAATACCAATTTCATCAAGTGGAATTCCTAATAAAGTATAATAAGCATCACAGGCATTATGAGAGGGCCCCCTAGGACCGATTCCATAAGCGATTGCCATTCCAAAATTGGAACGCATATCATGATAGGTGATTTCTAAATTATTAATAGAAGCTATCTCATCTTCTGAGATTTTGAATGTTTTAGCAAAAAAATTAGATCCCTCGGCTAATATCTTACCGATTCCTTCCTTGTGAACGATTTTCTTTAGCAAATGTTGCACCACATCTATTTGACCCCACTCCGGCTTTAATCCGTCAATATCTACAGCTTTAATATTTCCTAAATCGAAATGATAAAAAAGACTTCCAATTACTCCGCTAGAGCTAATAGTATCAATTCCATAGTCGTTACATTCCATATTAAGATGGGATATGGATTCTAAATCATCGTTAAGAATTAAACTTCCATATCCACATATTGTTTCATATTCAGGACCTTTGATTTCTTCTGTTTGGTATTTTCCTTCATTAATTTTAATAATTCTTCCACATCCTATAACACAAGAATGACAAAACGCTTGTTTTACAAGAATCGTCTCTGCCATAGTAATTCCTGATAGTTTTGTGGCTAGGTTCCATTTGGGTTGTGTGTGGTATTTTATTGGTAATTCACTTGTGACATTATACATATCAAGGGTTGCTGCTGTTCCGAATTTTCCAAGTATATGGCTAGCAAGCGATGATTTTACATAATCCCTCGCTTTTTTTATAGCGATACTCAATTTTTCCTTATTTGCTACATCAAGATTCAAGTCAGATCCTTTAGCTATAATTGCTTTTAAGTTCTTTGAACCAAAAATGGCTCCCATTCCTGTTCGACCTGCAGCTCGTTGCTCAGAAATAATGTTAGCATATTTTACTAGATTTTCTCCTGCCACTCCAATACAGATTACTTTTGCTTTATCATTCTCAAAAATTTCTTTCAGTTTTCTTGTTGTGAAGTATGTTCCTCTTCTCCATAAAAATTCAGCACTCTTAATTTGAATTTCATCGTCATTTATTTCAATGTAAACCGGTTTTTCTGAGGCTCCTGTTATAATAATACCGTCATAACCCGCCTTCTTTACTTCGGCGCCAAACCAACTCCCACAATTAGATTCCCCCCAATGAGATGTGTAGGGTGATTTTGCACATATAACCCATCTGCCAGTATTAGGAGCAAATGTTCCATTTAGAGGGCCTGTCATAATCATAATAATATTCTCAGGAGAAAGGGGGTCGAGATCTTCATCAATTTTGTCGTATAAATAACGGCAAGCATAGCCAGCCCCCCCTAAATAATATTTAGCAATTTCCTCATCTAATAATTCTACGGAAACTTTCTTATCAGATAAATTGATTTTTAATAATTTTCTTCTAAATCCAAAGATAATTTTGAATCACCGCATATCTTCTTGCACAACTAAAATGTATAATTATACTATTTGTTTTATTAATTTTTATTAAGATCTATTTTACTTTAACAAACATAATTTAGAATTATCTTATGACTCATTAAAAAAATTTTTATAAAAAATGGAATCTCTTTAGTATATATGAAAACAAATTTAGAAGATCTAAAATGGAGTGATTTAACATCTCCTACTCTCTCACCAGATAAATATTTAGAAAAGTATGAAAAAAGAGTTAAATCGAATTTTGAGTCTTACAAACCAAAAATAGAGATACTTGAAAATATTAAAATTAAATTAGAAAATAAAAACCAAAAAATAAAAATCGTGGCCTTAGGGGCAGATTGGTGTCCTGATTGTTCAGCAAATGTTCCAAAAATGATAAAAATTGTGAAATCACTGGATACCAGCAAAGTGGAACTAGAAATATTATATGGAGTAATGGTAAATGCCCTTCATAAACCAGGAGAAACAATATGGCATAAAAAACGTTCTCCCCCTGAAGCAGTTAATCCAAAATTTGATTTAAGTAAGATTCCAACTTTCTATTTCTTTGATGAAAATGGTAATTATCTTGGGGTTATAGTAGAAAATCCGAAGTATGGCTCAACACTGGAAGAAGATACTCTTGAAATTCTTGAGAAGAATTTATAATTTTTTAAATTAAACTAATCTCAATTTCTTTTTTGAATGAGTATATTAAAATTTAAATTATTTTGACTTTATAATCATTCTATGTCGAAACTCAAAGTAAAAAAAGTCATAATTTTTAAACACGGTGTTTCTTATTATATCCTTGAGGGTAAATTAAAAGGTTCAAATACTTTTGAACTTGAATTTAAAATTGATGAGATGAATGATATATTAAAATCAATATTTGTCTTAGATACTAGTGAAAAAGGGTACATCTCATCAATTTCCTATGATGCTGCTTTAGAAACTTCTCAATTACTAAAATCAATTATGATAAATATTCCTGATAAGGACTCATTTTCTTCACTTGTGACGCAAATAAAAGGAGCTGATGTAAATATTACAATTGGTGGTGCTAAAAAGGTTACTGGTAAGATTATGGGAATAGAATATGTTGAAAAACTAAGTAAAGTTGAAAAAATTACTGAGAAAATATTAATACTTCTTCAAGATGACGAAGTTATAACAAAATATAACTTCTCAGAAATTCGTTCTTTCGAAATAATAAATGAGGAGATTAAAAAAGATCTAAAATTTTTTTTGGATACTGTGATTGCCGGAAAGAAGAAAGATGCTAAGAAAATTATAATTAATTGTGAGTCTGGAGGTGATGATAATGTTGAAAGAAATATCTTTGTATCATATATTCGCGAAGCACCAATTTGGAAGACCTCCTACAGATTAATTATGAGTAAAAAACAAGCTATGGAGCAAAGGTGCTTAATTTCTGGATGGGGTCTTATAGAAAATACTACGAATCAAGACTGGCATGAAATTAAGTTATCTTTAGTCGCTGGACTTCCCGTATCGTTCATATACTCATTCTACAGACCCATCTTTATACAACGTCCTGTAATTCGACCTCCCATAATACTTAGCGCCCGTCCTACTGACATTGAAGACGGACTGGATATGGATGAATTTGATGACTATGCAGAGGAAAGCGCACCTGAAGCACCAATGCCTGCAATGAAATTGCGACAAAGAGAAAAAATGGCATTCGGAGGAGCCAGAAGGTCAGGCCTTGCTAGTATAATGACTGATGCACCAGGTGGAGGTATGCCAGACGCTAATCTTTTAAAAAAACTAAAATCCCAAACTAAGACTCAGACAAAAGATTTAGGCGAATTATTTGAATATAATATCTCAAATCTAGTATCTATTAAAAGAAAACAATCAGCACTAGTCCCAATACTCACTGAATCAATTAAAGCAAAAAGAATATTATTATATAACAAGAATGAACATGATAAAAACCCAAATGCATGTCTTGAAATAACTAACAATACAAATCTGACTTTGGAAAGAGGACCATCTACAATTATATATGATGATAATCTTGCAGGAGAGGCAATAGTTCCATTTCTTAATAAAGGAGATACGAGATTATTGAACTATGCTGTTGAACAAGCAGTAGTTATAATGCACGAAGAAGAGTCTGAAAATTTGAGTGTTCATAGAGTTACATTTGGAAGTGGCTATTCATATGAGTATTATTACACTAACCTAATGATTACATATAAAATAAAAAACAAAACTGAAGAAGAAAAGGAGCTCTATTTAGATCATCCTAAAAATTCTGGATATAAATTTATAGAGAAACCAGTGGATCCCGAAGAAACTACAAATTACTGGCGTTTTAAGATTACTCTAAAACCTAAAGATGCTATCAATTTCAAATTAAAGGAGCAATTAGAGAATTATTCAAGTAATTACCTTTGGAATTATAATAAAGAAGATCTTCTAAAAAGAGTAGGATTCTACGTTAAACGTAAATTTATTGACCCCAATCTTGAAGAAAGATTAAAAAAAATCGCGGAATTAATTCATACGTCACAAAATTTTAAAGCTAATAGAGAAAAACTAAAGCAAGAAAGAGGAACTATGACTGGTGAACAATCGAGGATACGGGAAAATATTTCTGTTCTAGGCAATGATAATCAATCTATGTCTCTAAAAGAAAGATATATTAAAAAATTAAATGAACAGGAAAGTAGATTCGAGGAGATAAATAAGGAACTTAAAATTCTGGATAAAAAAATTGATGAACTAAATAAAAATATTGAAGATAAAATTGAATTACTCTCGCCTCCTTAAATCAAATGATCTCTTTTTTTTTCTTTAAGGAGAAATCACTATGTTGTGATAAAACAAGAAATTAGGATTTGAATATGATTAAAGTAACTTTGTCATTGTGGGACACAGGAGGGCAAGAAAGATTCGATTTCTTCAAAACTGAATTTTTCAAAGGTGTAGCGGCAGTCGGTTTAGTTTTTGATTTAAGTCGACCGAATACATTCGATAAAATAGACGGTTATTTCAGTGAAATCAGAGATCGTTCTGGAAATATTCCTATTTTCTTAGTAGGTAATAAAAATGATTTAAAAGAAAACATAGGGGAGACAATTCCTAGAGAAAAAATAATACAAAAAGTAAATCAATATTATTTATTTGAATATATTGAGACTTCTGCTATAGAATACCAAAATGTTGAGAAATTGTTCTATAGGCTAGCGGTTACATCTTTACTCGACTTTAAACCGCGACTAGGAGAAATTATTGATGGAAATCATTTCAGATTTAAGGTATTGCTTACTGGAGCTGCAGCTGTTGGAAAATCCTCCCTAATAAGAACATTCACACAAAAACAATTCGATCAAGACTATAAATTAACAGTTGCTTGTGATTTTATGGTGGCTGATATAGATGTTTTTGAAGAGGATATCCCTTTGGAAATCTTTGATAAAATTCAAAAAGGAGTGAGAGCTTTCAAAGGCCGTTTTCGAAAAGGACGTAAAAAGGAAGAAAATTTAGAAACTCCCGAATTACAAGAGGAAGAAATTGTAGATCAAAGTAATGTTATAAATCAGAGTATAACAAAATCTCAAAAAAAATCAATAAAAAAATATCTCATCATTGGAATAACTCTCATTGGAATTACATTAATTACTATAATCTACTTTAACTTTTTTTCTTAATAAATTAAACATAGTGAGTTTGACTAGCTATCATATCTGCTTTATGAATAAGAATAGCTAATTCAGTCATATCGATAGGATAATATTTACTCCATTGACCATGATGGAATATTATAGCTTTAGAAATTTCATCATCATTAAATAGTACTTTATCATTTCTTTTAAGTACTGCCAAAGCTTCCTCCACATGATAATCCCTTCCAAAATATTTATATTTTTTTTGAATATTATCATGGATCTTATCTAATTCTTTACGATCTAAGATAACATATGAATGATGTTGCCTTTTCTTATATGAATAATAAGAGATTTTGCCAAAATCATGATATATTGCAGTTAATACCGCTTTTTGAATATCTACTTGAGATTTCGTTAATTTACTTAACTCATATACATAATTGGTAACTAATAAAATATGATCAAATAAACCACCTTCATATCCCCCATGATATCCTCTAAGAGCTGCAGGCAGTTTTTTTGCTTCCATTAAAAGCTCTTTTAAGCAAGATCTCCCTGAATTGCTAATCTCTAAAAAATCAAAGAAAAAATCAAATCCTTTATACTTAAAGTCTAATTGGTTTTCAAGATCCTCATTAAAGAATTGATTGAAATCAGAAGATTTTCTTAATCTTATTTGAGAGTTTATTGATAGTTTTTTATGTATTACCTGTAATAAATTAAGGGCAAAGGGGGGATCTTCCTTTCTTAAAAAGGTAATTAGTTTCGTAATATGTTTACAAAATTTATTATTGAGTTTTTTCCGTGCCAAATAGTCGGGACAATCATGGTAAATAAACTTTTTTGGGTTTTCTATAGCTAAATTAATAATAATTTTGTATGGACTAATACTATTGCCTTTTAGTTCCGCTTCTACTAATTTATTCTCTTTATCTATTTTAAATATCCTAATTTTATTATCAATAATTGATTGAGCGCGTTCTCGAGTATTTTTATTTGTGAGATCTTCAATCATTTTTACAAAATCATTTTGTTCTTCCATCGTATCTTCTTAATTTGATTAATTATTTAAAATATTAGTCTCCTATTAATTCAAATTTATAAAGCAAAAAAAAATAAATTATCATACATTTATTACCTTATAAAAATTGGTGTAAAAAATGAGTATGGAAAAACTCGAAGAACAAAGAGACAAAATGTTAGAAGATTTAGAAGG
>CAZRBD010000002.1:0-11813 GCA_964598265.1 uncultured archaeon | reverse complement strand
GGTTTGCGATACTTTACCGGCCTGTAAGGAGGACGACGGCTGTAAAACCTGCAAAACAAACGCTAAGGTCGAGGAACTCGAACAAAAAATTGAAGAAATTGAAGAAAAGATAGAAAAATTAATACAAGCGACCGAAGAAGACTAGAATCTCATTCTTTTATAAAAAATTTTATTTTCTTATATTTTTCTTTAGCAGACACATTTAGAGATTTTTAAACATTTTTCTTAAAGATTTAGAAATAAAAAGAAAGTGTAAAAATTAATGATTTACTAAAGCATTTTGAAAATTTGTCGTAATGCCATGCTCATTATATATTGCTGGATCTGTCTACTCCCACCAACAATTTCTTGAATTCTAGAGACATTAACATAATCATGCATTAATGTATTATCGCTTAACCCGGCACCCCCCATAAGATTTGCCGCTTCATAACAAACCTCCTTGGAAAGGTTACAACAATGATATTTGAATTGGCTTGCTGACGCAATCATAGCCCTAGAAATGTTAGTTGGGATGTTGTTTCCAAATTTTTTCATTTTCTCATCATAAGATTCACAGAACTTCAAAAGCCCCAATGTTAAATTTGTCGTTCTAGCCCAGAGATCAGTTAATAAAAACCCTACGCCTTGGAACTTTAATATTTCTTGATCAAATTGCTTTCTCATATTTGCATAGATAGCAGCGTGAGAAACGGCACCCCAACATTGAGAAATAGCTCCATAAGCAATGCCAATTCGTTCTGGTACTAAACCCTCAAAGAGGTGTTCACGACCTTTTCCTACACCACCAAGCACAAATTCTTTTGGTACTCGAACATTTTCCAGATACTCATGACCAAGATAAACTTTAGGAACGTAAGGTATAAAAACTCGGTCACAACGCCATCCCTCATAGCTAGTATTAATTAAAAACTGAGCCATTAAATTTCCATTATTCTTTTCTGCAGTTGCATACAAGACCGCCCATCCAGCTTTAGGAGCATTGGTAGTATAAATTTTCTCTCCCGATAATAGAAAACTACCATCTTCTTGCTCTTCACAGGTTGTAAGCTGATGTACGGCATCCGAACCCCTTTCTGGCTCAGTGATGCATATACATCCCGGTGTTTGTCCTGTCACCAAATCTTTTAAAGCTTCCAATCTTTCCGGAATATTCTCATGATGTTCATGGATGGGATTAATTGCTAGTACTGTGGCTCCACCTGCCATACAAAATTGGGTATCAAACGAATCAATGGCGAGTGTTCGAAGAAAATCTGCTACGGCTCCATAATTTTCATAGTTAATATCGATCATATCAAAATTATGTGCCCTCGTGATGTAACCTTCTGCTCCGAATGCGGGTATCCACTTATATATATCTTCATCAGGCCCATGAATAATTTCATTTTTCTTTTCAAACCTCATGCAGAATTTTTGTACCTTTTTAAAAAACCCAAATTGCTCAGAAGAAAGTATCGCAATTAAATTATTATTAATAAAGGAATAGCGATTCTTAAGGCTCAATTTAGCTAGGATTTCATCATTAATAGCTTGATCCATATATTTTTGCATTTTTTTTTTCCTCTATTTAATTATCTTATAACTAATTATTGCTAATGAAAGTGTTAATTTTCTTTTTAATTTTTGGTAAAGCCTTTTTCGATATTAAAAATATCACCAATTTTTTTCTAAAGGTTTTTTATGAAATGGATAATATTGATCGATTTTTTTGAACACATTATTTTAATTTCAACAAATGAGTTTTTGTATTCGTTTCGAGAACCTTTTCGAAATAATCAACCCCGTTTCAAAAGGGCAATTACTTTTAAATTGAATTACGGAAATAAAATGCTGATCTATTCCAATTAAGGAAAGGACTCCAAATTTCTCTAAGGAAATGAGTTCAATTACTCTATAATTTCCAGAAATGAATCGTCCTTCTAACAGTCGTATGATTTCAGAAAGAATATTACTTTCTAGCGAGGAAACAATTACTCTGCCTGTTTGAGTCAAAAGAGCAGAAGACACCACAAAGGAAGAAAATGTATGTAATTCATTAAAAATATCTAACAAATCCTTCTTAATTTCTTCTGACACTAATTGACCCCGATTATTCATTATTTCATCGATATTGCTATTAAAATCATAAAATTTAGAAACTTCTCCGTCATACTTCTCAGCTAATAAATCTAAATCAAATTTATTAAGAAATTGACTTCTAATCTCTCTTAATTGATGTCTAATCTCAACAAGATTATCTGTACGATCACTAAATAATGCAAAAAGAAGGTCGTCATTTCTTATTTTTTCAATTTCAAAGATAAATCTAAATGGACCTACTTCAATTTCTGATAATTCTTCTGTTTTTAGGGTCTGTTTTACAAAAGAAAAAATAGCGCTTAAAAATCCACTCGTTAAATTTATGTTGAAAATTTCCTCATAAGTCTTATAAAAAATTAATTCGCCAGTGTTACCTTTCATTATGAAGATATTTTTAATCATTCAGCTCAAAAATCTTTTTCTAATGATTTATCCATTTCCCTTAGTTCGTTAATAGAAGTTTATCTATAAAAATTCTTTTATAAATTAAGCTCTTAGCACAGACCCAACAAATTATAATCTTTACATAGACTTTTTTAACTACAATAATATATTAAAATGTTGAAATCCGGATTATCATTCTTCCCCAAAATAAGAGTTAAAAAATTGATTAGAAGCCATCAAATTTTGCCCATTCATCTTCCTCATCTTCATCATCATCGTCTATATATTCAGTTACCTCCCCACCACGATAGCTATCGCCAAGGTCATCTTCAATCTCCTCGAGATCATCCTCAAATGTAATAGATTTAGCCATATCTGTTATTATTTCACCAGAAACTCTTATTTCTGGCATTATTTGATCTTCATATCTTTTCTTTTCAACTAGTTTTAGGTAATCTCCGTGAATTTTTATGGTTATTGGAGTTTCTTCTTGTAATAATCTTACAACAACTTCTTCACTGCTTGAGGTATCATGTGGCATACGCATTACTAAAGCACGCGAGCCGTCAAATACTCCGCTAATAATTTCAATAGTATCACCTTCTTCTAAGTACTCTGTTACACTTCTAGGAAGTAACACGTGTTTCAATTCTGAAAGCTTTATATTTTGCACGATTCTTCCCTTGATATGAGGTATTCCTTGAACAGCTATTTGTACCGACCTTTTCAATGGGGCCTCGAAAAACACATATCCTGGTAACAGTGGGCTAATAAGCATAGCTCTTATATCAGGTATAACATCAAGGATCTTAAACCTATAAAAAATTTGTCTCAATATATTACTCTCTTGATTGATTGTAGTTCGTACAGCGAATAAAGTAGTGGAGGCTACATCATCTTTATCTTCTAAATCTTCCTTTATAGTATAATCCTTAATGTCAATCTTTTTCTTGACTTGATCTTTTACTTTTTTTTCTAACTCAACCATCGACTTTCACGAATCTTATTTGAATTTGGGATATTAAAAATTTGTTAAAAAAATTAGTGTATATTAAAATAGTATTATTAAATTATAAAATTTTGGTTTTTAAAGAAATCTCCTATTCCTACAGTCAATTAAACTGATTCTGTGCTAAGTTATGGTAGCAGTGGTTTATTATAATGATTAGAGTGGTATTTTATTAATATCTAAAATCTCTGGAATTCGTCTATTTCGTTCAAGCCACGAAACTTCATGTCGCAAATATCTCCATGATATTTCACATTTACCCATCTTATCATCAGTTTGTGTTTCCCAATCCCAAGGATTCACTACAACTAAATCTGTCAACCTTATCCAAACTCTTTTTTTGATTTTTCCACGAATTCTTCCTATTCTATGTTTTCCATCTTCACAAAAGACTTCCATCCTGTCATTTCCGAAAATTCCTACTATTCGTCCGAACATTTCACCCATCCTTCTATTTGGGAATTTTACACGAGTTACTACTGGTGGAGCGCTAGGAGGACCACGTCTTTTTCCTCTTCTTCCCCCTTTTTTCTTTTTTGCCATGATTATTTACTCTTTATTGTTAAAAAATTATATTAAATTTTATCGTTAGGTAAATATTTTGATTTAATAAATACTACTTTTATTGGTTTATCCGAATCATTCCTTATATTATGCATCTCTTTTTGCTCACTTAAAAACACACTTCCTTCTAAGGCATTATATTCTTTATCATTAATAATCATCACACCATTACCTTTTATAAAATAAAAGGTTTCATCAAGAATATTATGTCCGTGTGCGTTTTCAGCCATTAATTCACCAGGCTTAATTAAAATAACTCCCCAATCAATAGATGGTCCCCTCATCAAATATTTCACCCCGGAAGTCCCACCTCGATATTCAAAATCCATCTCATGCACTTTTTTGATAATGGATCACCAACAGTTTATATTATATTAAAAAACAAATTATCTAAATTAAATTATAAATCTTACTTAATGAATTGAAATATATATTATTAATTTCACGAAAATATTGAGATTGAGGTCTAAGTTTTATGATTCCTCCGTTTACATTTGCTAGAATTCCACACATTATTTTTGGTAAGGGAAAACTAAATGAGTTATTTAATGTTATCCCTAACTTCGGAAAAAAAGTTCTTATAGTCACGGGTGGAAAATCACTTAAGCAATCAGGTAGATGGGATGGCATTATTTCTAATTTAGAAGAGAATTCCATTGATTTCTCCTCAATTCAAGTTTCCAATGAACCATCTCCCTCTCTCATTGACAATTGTGTATCAAAATTAAAAAATAAAAAACTTGATTTAGTTGTTAGTATAGGTGGAGGGAGCGTAATAGATGCCGGTAAAGCAATTTCTGCAATGCTAAAAAAAGATTTTTCAATTAAGAATTATCTCGAAGGAGTTGGAAACAAAATACATGATGGGCATAAAATTCCTTTTATAGCTATTCCAACTACATCTGGTACTGGAAGCGAAGCTACAAAAAATGCCGTTATAAGTGAGATAGGCTTAAATGGGTTTAAAAAATCACTCCGCCATGATAATTTAGTACCAAATGTTGCAATAGTTGATCCTAATCTTATGCTTTCATGTCCCGCATCAGTTACAGCAGCTTGTGGAATGGATGCTTTTACACAATTATTGGAATCTTATGTTTCACCAAAGGGAAGTCCAATTACAGAAATCCTAGCATTAGATGGAATGGAATTTATGAGTAAATATATTTCATCCGTTAATTCATATGATGCTTTAAATATACAAGCTCGTTCAGCAATGGCATATGGTTCCCTTATATCCGGAATCACTTTAGCAAATGCAGGCTTAGGAATTATTCATGGTTTAGCCTCTTCCATTGGAGGTTTATTTGATATTCCTCATGGAGTAGTTTGCGGTACTCTATTGGCTGAAGCAACGAAAATTAATATAAAAGTATTAAAAAAACTAGGACCTTCTGGTAAGGTAGGACTTAGGAAATATGCAAAAATTGGAGCTATCTTAACAGGAGATAAAGATAAAAATAAAATTGATGACTACTATATAGCATTAATAAATATTCTCACTACATGGACTAAAGATTTACAAATTGAGCTTTTAGGAAAATATGGTATTAAAGAAGATGATATTGGCATAATCGTAGAGAATACTGGTTTAAAAAATAACCCCGTTCATTTGAGTAGGGAAAATATTACAAACATATTGATAAGTAGAATTTAGATTACATTTTCAATCTTAATTTGTGGTTAATCCAAAGATTTTAAAATTTCCTTTGCGAGTAGTTTAAAGGCCAAATTCACGTTTTCTCCGGTTTTTGAAGAAATTTTCAAATAATTAAAAAAGTTATATTGTTCGATAAAGGTACTTGCGTATTCATCATCTATAGAAATTGAATCTTTTAAGTCTAATTTAGCTCCTAAAAAGAGAATGGGAATGTCCGGATTATCTTTCCTACAAATATTAACCCACTGTTCAATTTGTTCTAAACTTGATGGTCTTGTGAGATCAAACAATAACAATGCTCCTCTTGCTCCTAAAGCATAATTTTGTAGTAGTGGTCTAAAATGTTCTTGACCTCCAAAATCCCAAATTTGGAGTAACATTTTTTTCCTTTCTACTTTGACTTCTTTTAGAAAGAAGTCAACACCAAGTGTAATACGAGTTTCTGCGAGAAAATGACCCTCTACATACCTGTGAAGAAGCGTAGTTTTGCCAACACCTCCATCTCCTACCGTAATACACTTGACTAATATTGGCTTTGTCATTTTCTCATATCTGTTATAGTAATATGATTTATTTATTCAAATTTAAAAGTTATTATGTTCGTTCAACGGACAAATATCTTTTTTGCCGTAAAAAAATCATATTCAATCCTAGTTTTCTTGCGCTTCTACGTAATTCAGAATCATTACTTGCTAAAAAAATTCGTCGATCTTCTCTCTTTAGTTCATTAGCTTTTCTTAGTAAAAAAATATCAGTGGTTTCATGATCCTCTTTTATTTCTTCCACAATTTCTATGTTATATTTTGTTTTATTATTCTCTATAAAGAGTAATCCTGCTTCTAGAAGTCGCTGGTATTTAGTTGCTTTACGCTCTCTTCTCTTTTTTGCTTCAAGTTCATCAAAAATTTGTTGAAATATAACAAATTTTAGTTTTCCTTCAATTTTATTTCTGATTTCACTTAAATAATCGATTTTAAACTGAAATGGGAGAAGGATAAAATTAGAATCAATAACAATTATATTGGTTTTAGATTTCAATAATTTTGGCGCTCAAGGATTTTTTTGGTTAAGGTATTAAAAGCATCATTTACATTTTCACCCGTTTTTGATGAGATCTTCATAAATCCCATAAGACTAAATGCTTCAATAAATTCCTTAGCATAATCATCTTCAACCATAATCTCATCAACTAAATCTATTTTTGTGCCCACAAAGAGAATTGGAAGATTAGGATCTCCTTTTCTGACTATCTTGACCCATTGCTCTAGATTTTCTAAAGTTTGATATCGAGTAAGGTCAAACATTAGTAATGCTCCCTTTGCTCCTAATACATAACTTTCAAGTAAGAACCGGAACCTTTCTTGACCACCGAAGTCCCAAAGTTGTAAAGTGCATTGCTTATCATCTATCTCCGTCTCTTTGAGGAAGAATTCCACTCCGATAGTCATTTTCGTCTCAGCGCTAAACTTACCCTCTACATACCTAGTAAGAAGTGTGGTCTTTCCTACTCCACCTTCCCCTGCAGTCAAAATTTTAAGAATATATTTTTTTGGCATATCTTTCTTACATAACGGGTTAATTTAATTTGAGATCTTATAATCTTGGCAATTGAGATGACAGTAAAAAAGCCCTACTCGTGTTTAGCATGATTTCCAACTTCTTATGCAATTTAATATTGAATATAGATATAACACAATACTTCTGTATAATAAGTTTTTTTAAATCCAAACGGATGTCAAATTGCATAAATTTCAATCTCTATTAAATATAAAACTTTAGTAAATAATAACACTAATCATTGAAAAATGTTAACAAACGAAATACTTCTGTATAATAAGTTTTTTTAATTCCAAACGGATGCAAAAATTTTCAATCTTATTTATTTTCTCATTGAAAAATGCAAACATCCAACAACTGTAAAAAAAATTAGAAATTCTCGAAATAACTAAAAAACAAGAAAAAAACAATTCAACTTTAATCCTTAACTCAAATAGCTGTCAAAGCACCCTGTACAATGCCACTTTCTATCTTCAGGTATCCACACCATATCGAGGTCAGTGCGGCGATCTTGAGGGTCGAATCCGTTCTCAATTGCTTCATCAAGAGAATCACAAGCTGCTCCCATGCTACATTGAATAATGGAAGCGGCTAATAAATACATTAATTTATTACTTTTACGAGATAATTCAGTCATTCTTAACTCTTCATCCGGTGTAAGAACCTTTTTATCATGCAATTTAAACCTTTCATCCATTAACTTTCTAATCTCATCCTTTACGGCTAATTTAACAACATCTCTTAAATTTTTCCGAATTTTGCGCAAAGTCGGATTTTTTAATTCAATTCGTACTGTTTTCTCTGATTTCATCATGCTTCTAATCTAAAATCTCTTTTTTCCTATTTAAATTTAATTTATAAATAATTTTTTATATTTCATATTTATTGTTTTTTTGGCTATAATTCTTTAATATCGATTTTTAAAATAAATTTTATTAAACCAAATATTATTATTCTCGGTGTAATTATTTCTACAAGTTTTTTTTTTAAAAAAGACAATATTTAATTACTGTAATAAATAATTCAGAAAAATGATGAATAATGAAAATGAAGAAGAAAATCCCCACTGAAGAAGAATTGGATAAGTTCAAAATCAAATCTTGGGGAATATGGAGTAAAGAGGTAAGTGAGTTCGATTGGTCTTATGGAGATACTGAAACCTGTTATGTATTAGATGGAGAAGTAGAAGTTACTGATTCGGAGACAGGAGAAAAGATTGATTTCAAGACGGGAGATTTAGTTCAATTTGAGAAAGGACTAAAGTGCGTTTGGAGTGTGAAAAAACCCATTCGAAAGCACTATAGCTTTGATTTAGATTTTGGAGAAATAGATTAAGATAGATTTTTTTTTATTTTATTCTTTATTTTTATTAAGTTTTTAAGCAAATCTTTGTTTTTCGCTATATTCTTTAACGGAAACCTCTCTTTCACTAAGTCTATCTAACTTGATTAGGGTTTCTTTGATAACTTTTACTTCCGCTCGTGTATTAAGCTTAAATTCTTTTAATTTGTCAAGAATCTCCTTTTCATTAAGACCTTTATTATAACCATCCTTAAAGGTCTCTATTGTTTCTCTATGATAATAAATGTATTGTTTATTCAAGAATACGATTAAATATTTCTTTTTCATCTGGTTTTGTGATAGTTCAAATAATTCTTCTCTTACTTTTGAAATGTTCTTATTGAATTTCCTAGCAATTATCTCGTCTTCAATCTTAGAATATTTATTCAAAAATTTATTGAGTTTGTTTTTAAATAGTAATCCTGGGATAAAAGACAATAGAAAAAGAACTAACGTTATTCCAGTCATCCAAAGTGCTATTATTGGATAATAAATTGCAATAATTATAATCAGTACAACTAAGAAAAGAAACCACTTTCTTCCAATTGTTTTAATTGCGACCTTATACTTATTTGGCAAGGTTATAACTCAAAATTTATTATGAATTAATTAAGGATATAAATAATTCTATAAAAACTTATTTTTACTAATAACATAAAAAAAACAATATATAAACCACATAAACAGCGTGACCGGGTATTATCCTTGTATGCCATGACCGTAAGCGAACTTACAGTTTGTAGTTTCCCATAGATCGCAACTAAAGTACTATCTACAACGCGAAACAGGTTTAACTTCCGGGTTCGAATGATTCCAGCGCAGTAGCGAATTGCTACCAATCTATATGGTTATGAACGGTACTTTTAACCATCTTATAAGTTTGGTTATTAAAATAATTAATCCCTTCTTAGTATGGTTATAAGTAAATATGGATAATAATAGATAACAATTAAATTTTTTCATAAGAAGGTTAAATTTAAAAGGGAAGCTCAAAAATATATTGATGATTTATGATATTTCAATTAATAATGCGTGGAGTTAAAAACTATCAATATGTGATCAATTTTTTGATATGTATAATAGGGAGGTCACTTGATTTGCTTAGTACAAGGTATGTTACTAAAGATCTTAAGCTAGAAACAAATAAATTAGCTAAACGTATTGGTTGGAGAGGTATGGTTTTAGTCCAGATTCCAATAATTGTTTTAGGAACATTGGATTTTTACATTAGTTTCTTTATTTTCTGGTGGAGTATGCTTCTTTTTGCTAATAATATTGAAGGTAGCTGGTATATAAAGGAAGTAGGAGAGGATAAATACTATCGAGAGTTAAAAACGAATGTTTCTAAGTCAAAAACATGGAAAATTGTAATGAGTGAATTTTCCAATATTCTAAAATTTACTTTAGCTGGTATTTTTATTCTGATTTTCCTCTTTGTATTAGATGATTTACTAGCTGTTTTTTTAATTGCATTTTCACTTATTATTGAAGGCTTAATAGGATCGATTAGTTCAATAATATATCTTATAGGCTTAAAGAGAGAGAAATCAAACCAATAAAAAAAAACTGTATTAAATCATATTTTTTCATTGATTTTCCTAACAATCTCAGAATATTTTTGTAGTCCTTTGTACACGATGACAATTGAAATCCCCACAACTCCAACAACTAATACTAATGAAATAGGAAAGATAGAATCTAGAATAGATTTAGCAACCGTAAATTTAAAACTTTCATCGTTAAAAGAATTTGTATTGTTGGCATAATCTCTTATGACTAGATAATAAGAAAATTTGCCCGGTTTTAATTTTTTTAAATTAAATGAGAATATATAATCATTTTGTAGAAAGTTATTTGATAGCTCATAAAAAGAATAATTTTCAAAATTGTCATTGGATACTAATAAAAAAACACTTTCAATCCCCGAATTATTATCGTACGTTTCAATATCAAGGTATGTATTTTTTGTTGTTAATGGATTTCTCGGAGATGTAGTTATTTCAAGTATATTAGGCTTAATATCATCAGTTCTTGTTTCAAAACTAAAATATGATGGAATTAAATTATGTCCTGTTATAGTTACGTTGTAAATTTCATTTTCTTGAGCAGGTACTCGAAAATTTACATTACCTTCCTCATCAGCATAGACCGTACGATACTTACCATCATCTGTTCTCAGATGAACTCTCCCATATGGCACGATATCACCATTAATATCTTTTATTATCGTTGAAATTAATTGTCCTTCGTAAATTGGATCAGTAAAAGGATTTAGTGCAAATTTAGGCTTTTTAGTATAAATATCCACCTCCGGATCTCCTAAGAGACTATAAGTTAAGATATTTTTGCGTTGATACTCTAAATCCATTGAACTTGATCCACTGGTAATATATTCACTATTAATATAAGCAACTTTAGAATCATATAGAGCTCTACCCTGTTGAAATTTTTTTTCTTGGAAGAACTCCTTCCAAAACAATTTAGCATTTCCCCTATTGATTTTTTCAAAATTTGGGTCAAAATTCAAGTCCGCTGAGAAATACCAAGTGACCCTTAACCCGCCAATGAAGCCAATTGCCCCACTCTGATCTTTTTTTATTAAAATTTCACCTAAATTATTATCGTTAAAATCATAAGGAGCTGTAGTACACGCATCTGCATAAATTAACGAAGGCATTAAATAATTTGAAGCAGAACTCGCATCATTATTAGAATAAACTCTTCCTACTGAGTCAGCCAGTTGATTATAAGCACCATGTCCAGCAAATAATACTGTAGAATACCCCTCATTAAATTTACTCTTAAAACTCGTTAAAGAACCTTCGTCATTCGGCAAAGGTGGGGTTTCCGGTGTAAACCTATAAGTTCTAGTGAGATGTGTAAAATTCATTTCGTTTAAGACATAATTCTTCCAGATAAATTCTGTTAACCTCGCTTCATCTTCTCCATCTGGATCATCTGGAAGATCGACATAATTAGATATACCTCCTGCTAACAGCATTTTTGTCATCCAATCACCTATATTAGGATTTATCTCGTATTGTAGTGTCTTATTTATCATGATTTCAAGCTCATTTACATCACTTGCAGGTAATCGACCAACATAGACTTCAGGGATCCAAGATATCTCATCTAAATTATTACTATTGTTTTGAGGAGCTTCTCCCCATTTTCCATCGTTGTCATTATCCCAAGTACCTGTTAAATCAGCATAAT
>CAZRBD010000001.1:97753-112130 GCA_964598265.1 uncultured archaeon | reverse complement strand
CAACCAATTCCCAAGGGTTAATTTTCTGTTCTTTTGCTCGTTTTTCAATTTTATCTTCACCTTGATCGGCATCATCGGTTAAATGTCCAACATCTGTGAAATTCTGCACATGTAATACATCATAACCTTTATACCGTAAATAACGAACAACTGTATCCCAGAAACAATAAGTACTTGCATTACCAATATGTACATTGTCATAAACAGTTTGCCCACAAGTATAAATTCTCACTCGTCCTTCTTCCAAAGGTTTGAATACTTCCTTTTTACGTGTCATTGTGTTGAAGATTGTTAGCATAAATTAATAAAGGACAAGAAGAAATAATAATTTTACGGAACTTACCAAAACATTGGAGTAGTTTTGCTTGATCTATTTATTAATTAGTCATTTAAAAAAATGTAATTATGGGCAACCTTTCTTTTATCCCTTCCAGCTAAGATATGAATATGCTTGATAGTTTTTAGAGATTCTTGACTAAAGTTATCCAATGGGATATAAACTAATTCGCGATTTTTTATCCCTGCAAGTGAAAAAAAATACTTCCTTGGCGGTTTTTCTGCTGCATAAGCGATGTATTTTTCTTTTGAATAAAGAATAGCTGCCTTGAGAAGCCTCTCAGCCTTGTTTTTTGTGTCTCTAAACTCAAAATCAAAAAATGGATCAAAAATCGGCCGTAAATATATTGCTGGAAATATTGATAATAAACCTCCTACTTCAACGTGTGATATTCCCGGACCTATTAGATAGGCTCCAGGAAAAGTACTATAAAATGCCATATCACTTTCTCTATCATGCTCCGCTAACCATGTTAGCTTATATGGATATTTTTCTTTTTCTCCTTCGTTGTCCTCATCAAATATTACTACTATTGTATCAATTCTCCCATGAATTTGTTGAATATTTTTCACATAAATCTTTTGTTTAAATGCCCAGTTTCTAATTGTCTCTTTAATTGCTATTCCATCCATTATACTTGATTTAAATTCTTCAATCTTTATTCTTTGATTTTTTAAATTTTTGATCGTTTTCTTTCTTATAAAACTAAAATAATCCTCTTCAATAATATCCTCTGGCGGCCAAGATACCGTATCATATCCACCTTCCTCCCATTTATCCCTCCATTCCCCAGGAAACTTCTCTTCAGGCCTTTTTCTTAGGGGTACATCCTTTTCTTCACCGTATGAGTAAGGATGATGTCTCCTCAACTTTATATATCGCCCATTTGGATCATGTGCTCCCTCAATACCCATTTTTAGAGTTTCGTACATATCACTTTCATCATTAAAGGGATATTTTGTTGCTCTTTCCATAACTTTCCAGGCATAATCATCATCCACAATATTTTTTGAAGATATTAATAAGTGAAATAGATTTGGTAATAATCTTTACTAAGTAAGACTTAAATTTCTGGAATATTGGAATAGGGTTTTTAACTTATGGAGATCGACGAACTCTTTAAATTCCTCTTCATATTCATATTTTGATTTTAATAGAATTTTAGAAATATGTTCTATTTTTTTATAAGAATTTAAAATACTGTAAAGCTCTTCTGGGTTTTCAAGTTTTTCTAACCTCTCTTTAGAGTATCTAATCCGAAATTTTAACCATTTGTAAGTATGATAAGGTAATTCACTTAAAAGAAACCTTGCATCTGACCCTTTTATATTATAAATCTTTACATATTGATGTGGAATTAGGTCTAATTCAACATCTTGTATCTCCTTAGGATTTTCAAGATAATATTTTATATTGTCCCAATGAGCCATTCCAACTATAAATAAAACTCTATGGTATATTGACATTAACTTTGTAAGATGTGCAGCCATGAATTTTTCTCTTAAAACATCCTTTTCGATAACGCCATATTCATTCTTATGATTCCTTTGGTTTTTAAGAAAATTTTCTAAGTTTACTTTACCCCTAATAGCCTTTTTCTTTTTACTATAATTTTTATCAAAGTATTCTGATATTTTTTGATGAAATTCAGATAATCCTATTTGATTTATCGCATAATCATCGGGAAGTTTAACAGTTGACGGTAAATATTCTGTAACTGAAAGGTCGATGAATTCAATTGGAGTGTTATACTCAAGACCTATTCTTATACTTTCAATTATAGAATCTCCTGGATCTATTGGGATATAGTTTAATTTTTCGGGATTTAATGTATCAGCGTATCCAATTAAAGATAAAAAAGGTAATCGCTCAACAGCTTCTAAGATTTCCTCTTTTACATTGCTAGGCAACTCAATAGCGATTAAATCTGGGAAGACCTTAAAAAAAGCTGTACGGACTAATTTTGCAAACTCTATTCGCGAATGAAAAGTTGGTATAACATATATGTTCTTGAACTTAATATAAGGGTTGTTATCCATTAGGATCGATTAATTTTTTTAATATTTATTCATAAAAATAAATTCGATATTCCAGTTCTCTTTATTAAATTTTTCCTTCTGTCATTTTTTTCAATGACCTTGTCTTAATATAATATCTTTGAATTATTATCCTGTATTATATACATTATTTAAAGTCATTTTAAAAAACTAAAATTTTAAACAAGCTAATATGAATAATACAAAATTTTTAATATTTAAGATAATACTAAACAAGATCTATCTGTTTGGTCAGAAATAAATTAAAAAATAACATGCCCATTCAGCCCATTTATATTTTGAAATTAAATGTACTCCATAATTTTATATTTAATCTAAATACTTGTCTAAAATTAACTCAGAATGATTAATATAATTACAACGTCTTAATCTGCCGGTATTTGATGTGATTGCTATCATATTAGATTCGCTTTCTAAATCTACTTCACAAATGATTTGTTTACTATTTTTATCACCCATTTTAGTCAACTTTATAACCGGCATTGGAGTAAGGTTAAATATTATAGCCCTAAGATTTATATAAATTGTTAAATTTTTCTTCGTTGATTATTATGATTTACAATAGTACAGTATTTTGTCCATTTTGTGGTCAATCTAATATCGTTGAAATACCAGAAAATAAATGACTATTGAGCCTTGAATGTCAGAGTTGTAATGAAACTATTAAAGGCAAGGAAAATCCTCATGGTTGAAATTGAGTACTTTGTGCTTATGGTGACATTCCTTGAGTACAAATTCAAGAAAAAGAAAAAATTAACTAAAATAAATATCAATGATGCCAATAAATAAATGTTAGTCATTGGTTGAGATGAGAAAGCACTCTCCTCTTTTAAAATATCTTCTATTTTAATCCCATTTTTTTAAATTATTATAAGCATATTTTTAAGCTGATTTTAAGTTATATCTATAATACAAAAAAGTTAAAAAAAAGAAATGTGAATTAGGATGGAAGAATATGATTTAATTATAATCGGTGGAGGTGCTGCAGGATTTGCTGCTGCAATGAAAGCAAATGAGCTTAAAACTAAAACAATTATGGTGAATAATACTATAATTGGATTAGGGGGGACATGTGTTAATGTAGGGTGTGTACCTACGAAATATTTACTCAATATTGGGGACATCATTCACGAATCACAAAAACAAAAATTTCATGGCATTAAATCATCTATATCTATTCAATATCAGCAGATTATTGAGGGTAAGAATTCTCTCATCAAAAAACTACAATATGATAAGTATGAAAATGTTTTAAAGAAATTACCAAATGTGGACCTTATTGAAGGTAATGCAAAATTCATTTCAGACTCAAAAATCCAAGTGGACAACCAAAAGACGTTAAAAGCAGATAAGTTTATTATTGCTACTGGCTCTAAATCTAGTATTCCACCAATAAAGGGTATTGAAGAAATTAATTATATCACTAATATTGAAGCACTTCAGTTGAAAAAATTACCATTAACAATGATAGTTCTCGGTGGGGGTGCGTTAGGTCTTGAATTTGCTCAATTATTTTCTAGATTTGGAACTAAAGTGTACCTTTTTGAAATGTTGGATAACCTAGTTCCAAATGAAGAACCTGAGATCTCTCATTATCTTAAAGAGTATCTTCAAGATGATGGAATCGAAATATATACTAATGCTGAAGTAAAGAAAGTTGAAAATAATGGTTCTGAAACAAAGATATATGTAAATTTAAATAATAATGAAAAAATTTTTCAAGCAGAACAAATGTTGGTTGCAACAGGAAGAAAACCAAACACAAAAAATCTTAGATTGGAAGAGATTGGACTTCATTTAGGGGCAAAAGGGGAAATTATTGTTGATGAATTTATGAATGCGAGGAAAAACATATGGGCTGCAGGGGATGTAATAGGTGAACCAATGCTAGAAACTGTTGCTGCTAGGGAAGGAATGATTGCTGCTACTAACGCCTTATCAAATGAAAAGATTAAAATGGACTATGATGTTATCCCACATGCAATTTTTACTAATCCTCAAGTTGGAAGTGTCGGTTTAACTGATCTCCAAGCAAACCAATTGGGTATTGAATGTAGATGTAGTACTATTCCAATTAATTTTGTAGCTAAGTCAAAAATCATTAATGAAGATCGAGGTGTATTAAAAATCGTTATCAATAGGAAAACTGAACAAATATTAGGTATTCACATTTTATCTCATATTGCTGCTGAACTAATTCATGAAGGTGTTATGATAATTAAGAACCATATGACACTTGATGAAATTATCAGGACTACTCATGTCTTTCCTACATTGTCAGAAGCTATTAAACTTACAGCTCAATCTTTCAAACGAGATATATCTGTTATTAGTTGTTGTATTGAATAAATATCTTCTTTATAAGTCAAATATTAAATACAGTTATAAATCTTCCAGATCAAAAACTAAATATTCATGTTGGTAAGTTTGTAATTATTTAAATTTAAAATAAGTGATTTAAAATTAAACCAGTAAATGTAGAACTCATAACAAAAAATAAAACAATTCATTGTAATAGTTGCGAAGAGCGTATTCAGACAGTATTAAAAAGTGAAAAAGGTGTAATAAGTATAAGGGCAGATCATAAAACGCAGACAGTTAAAATTTTGTATGATGAGGAAAAAATTACGATGGAAACTATAAAGAGAAGATTAGAAAATTTAGGATTTCCTGTTATATAATTTGTATTAAATAATTTTAGTTTGATATTGATGGTTTCGAATGCGATGAATGAGTCACGAGAGAAGATTCAAATTAAAATCGGAGGCATGCAATGTTCTTTTTGCTCACACACAATTAAACGAGCACTGTTACGTATGAATGGGGTTAGGGAAGTGGGAGTGAGTTTGGCTCATGAAGAAGCGCTAATTGAATATGATGCCGGTTTGGTTAATTCCAATAATATCAAAAGAACTCTACGAGATTTAGGTTTTAAAATTAGAGATCCTAATAAAGTTAGAAGTTTTGAAGAGGAAGAACAGGAATTACAAAAAGAAAAGAATCGCCTCTTAAAATCCATCCTATTAACATTAATCTCATTAGCCTTAATGGTTTTTATGTGGTTAGGATTTAAATCACAGTGGATGCCATGGCTAATGTTCATAATAGCACTAATCATAATGTTTATTCCTGGTTGGTATATTAAACGCATGGCATGGGCATCATTACGGCGAGGAATTCTTAATCAGCATGTACTTTTAGAGTTTGCGGCATTTGGAGGTTTATTTGGAGGTATTTATGGTTTTTTCGTTCAACCATGGCCAACGGTAGATTTTTTTGCGGTTAGTGTATTTGTAACTACTTATCACATATTGTCTGGTTATGTTTCTTTATTCGTAAGAACCAGATCTTCCCAAGCTATAAAAAAGCTAATGGAACTTCAACCTTCTACAGCTAGAGTTATAAAAGATAATGGTAAAGAAGAAGAAACTCCTATTGAATTAATTAATAAAGGGGATAAAGTTAGAATACGAACTGGAGAAATAATTCCAGTAGATGGTCTTGTAATTAAAGGTAGTTCATCTGTAGATCAAAGTCTTGTTACTGGAGAATCTATTCCAATCATTAAAAGTCAAGGAGATGAAGTGATTGGTGGTTCACTAAATCAATATGGCACATTAATAGTGGAAGTCTCTAAAATAGGAGAAGAATCTTTCCTCCAACAGATTTCCCATTATATTCAGGAAGCTCGCGTTCTTAAACCTGGAATTACAATTTTGATTGATTATGTATTAAAATACTTTGTTAAAATCGTGTTATCAGCTGCAATCATTGCTTTTATTTTTTGGACATTGGAATCATGGTTAATTGGAGGAAACATTGATTTTGAGAAAGCAATCTTTGCAACTTTAGCAGTTTTAATAATGGGTTATCCTTGCGCTTTAGGCATGGCTACACCATTGGCGATGATACGTGGAGGGGGAATTGCTGCGGAAAAAGGCATTCTTATGCGTTCTGGGGAAGCATTCCAAGCATTTAAGGATGTGAATATAATTGTTTTGGATAAAACAGGCACTTTAACTATTGGAAAACCCCAAATAGTAGATCTTTTAGTGGCTGAGTATTATGGTGAAAAAGAATTAATTTCATTAGTAGCGAGTATAGAAGTTGGATCAACTCATCCAATAGGACAAGCAATAGTGGAATATGCTCTCGCTAAGAATGTGATTCTTCACGAAGTGAATAATTTTCAAGGAATACCCGGTCAAGGTGTTAAAGGTAATATAAATAGTAAAACTTTACTTGTGGGAAATTTACGATTTATGAAGAGTGAAGGGATAACAAATGACCCTTTTAATAACCAACGAAAAGATTTAGAGAATCAGGGTTTGACTATTATAGATGTTGCAGAAGATAAGAAAATAATTGGACTTATTGCGATAGGAGATGTTTTAAAAGAGGATGCTAAAGAAATGGTCAAGTTACTCGAAAAAGTTGGAATTGACCCAATTATCATTACTGGTGATAATAGACATGTTGCTAAAGCCATTGCAAAAGATTTAGGAATTAAAAAAGTTCTGGCAGAGGTATTACCTCAAGAAAAGGCAATAAAAATTAAAGAGCTTCAGTCTCAAGGAAATAAAGTGGCTATGGTGGGTGATGGGATCAATGATGCTCCCGCCCTTATGCAAGCAGATATTGGAATAGCTATTGGTGCTGGTACAGATATTGCAATAGAATCAGCCGATATTATTTTAGTAAATGAGCGATTAAATGGTATTTTGGATGCATATTTTATTGGAAAATCTAGTTATATAAAAACAGTTCAAAATATAATATTAGCATTTTTATTTAATGCAATTGGAGTAGTTGCGGGTATTTTTGGGTTAATTCATCCTATTTGGGCTATGATTGCTATGATAATGAGTATAACAACCGTGTTATTAAATTCCTTTGCTAGTAAAGTCTTTTTAAAAGCTAAGCTCAGTCGATAAAAATTAGAAAATTAAAAATTTAAACTATTTTTTTAAAATAAGTAAAAATTAAAGATAAATTAGACTATTTTATAAACTCTATTTATCAAAGATTAATTTTCATCATCATTATCTTCTTTAGAAAATAATAATCTATCTATAAATGTTTTTTCCTGAGTAATTTTTTTCAAATATTTTTCATACTCATCAGGACAATAATTTATAGCATTTTCATCTAAAACAAACAAAATCGTATTTTTAAACTGTTCTTCATCCAAAATATCTTTACTCTTACTCTGTAATACTCTTGTTTTCATATAATATCTAATTATATTAATACCATCCCTTACGACATAATTTTCGTCATGCTGATGGGCATTTTGGAGAAAATCGACGCAATATTCTAATATCTCTTCTGAACCGAATGGTAAATTGTACTTTAAAATTTTAAGTTCATCTAATTTATTAGGGAATTCTATTAAAATACGAGGATTCAGTCGTGACATGATATATTCTGGAATTTCATATGTGCTACTATCTCTATTCATGGTAACACATAGTCTAAATTCGGAATGGGCATAAATCCTAATACCCGCAATAATGCTTTCAACATAACGTCTCTTATCCATCAAAGGTGCCAATGATGCCCAGCTTTTTTCACTCATTCTATTTCCCTCATCTAATAAACACATTCCTCCTTTTATCATTGCACTTACTAAAGAACTAGCAACATAAGCTATCGTATTATTTGAGGCTATAACAGGGCTAATTAACAAATCCTCCGGGCGAGTATCCATTGTGCATTGAAAAATATAAACATCTTTTTTCAATCTTTTCCCTGTTGCATAAGCAAGTGTTGTCTTACCTGTACCAGGCTTACCAAGAATCCGTGGATTTAGTGGTAAATCTTCATCATCGACAATCATCCATGATGCTTTTAATTGATTAATTAAATCCTCATTACCAACCCACTCCATATTAATTTGCACTGGTTCTGACAATAACAGCTCTACATCTGAGATTATAACTTTTTTAGGCATTATTAAGTCAATTTTCTTTTACTAATAAAGGTTAAAAAAGTTCTTAATAATTAATTTATCGCAATAAAAATTGATAATTTGATCTTAATATGTATAACTTATTTTTAACTCAAATATAAAAAATATGAAGATATCTTAAGTGTATAAAAAATAAATTTAGATTTTGTGAATTACTATGTCTGGAGAAAAAGTAAAAACTGTTGTATTAAAACTTGCTCTACTTGGTGATGCTGGTGTTGGTAAAACTTCTTTAATAAATATGTACACCGAACAGCATTTCAAAGAGGATTACAAACCCACTTTAGGCGTTTCCATCACCGTAAAGGAAATGGAATTAGAAAATCTAAACACTCAAATTCGGTTGGTTCTTTGGGATATAGCAGGACAGGATCGTTATGAATTATGCAGAAACATGTTCTTCCAAGGGATAATTGGGGCAATACTTGTTTATGATACAACCAGACATTCTACTTTTCAGAATATTGAAGCAAAATGGTTGAGGGATCTAAAGGAATTTGGTGAAGGTGATCCAATTTTTGTTTTAATTGGCAATAAGATAGATTTGAAAGATTCTAGAATAGTTTCTACCGAGCGGGGATTGGATCTTACTGAGAAAATTTCTGCAATTGATTTTCTTGAGACAAGTGCGAAATATGGGGATAATGTGGAAAATACATTTAAAAAACTAGTTAATAAAGTGTTATACGACAAAGGGATAGAGCTTTAATTTGTTAAATCCGAATATAAAAAAGAAAGATATAAGGGAGGAAAATTGAAAGATCTAGAAACTATAATATCAAGAGTTATCGTTGGGAAACTTGAACCAGGTGATGATTTGCTCGATTCTCTTTTAAAAATGGTGAAAACGTATAAGATCAAATCGGGCTTTATCAATTGCATAGGCGCACTCAAACAATTTACACTTGGTTATTTTGATCTTGAAATAAATGAATATAAAATGGAGACATTTAATGAAAATGTAGAATTAGTTTCGTGTATAGGAAGTGTGTCGTATAAAGATGGAGATCCCATAATTCATATGCATATTTCTATCGGGAGAAGAGATTACAGCTTGCTTGGAGGACATTTAGGCAAACCTAGCATAATTTCTATCACTGGTGAGGTAAGTATTTTTGAAATTGATATAGAATTAATCAGAGAGATTGATCCTCAAACTGGGTTATCTCTATTAATCCTATAATAAAGAGGGTACTTGAAATGTCAGAGAAAAATAAAAGCCTCTCCTATCTTAATATCACTAATATGCTTTGGATTCTATTATTTATTTATATATCTCTAGAATATAGATTTTGATAAAGAATATAGATTTTGATAAAGAAAAAGATAATAGTAATAAATTTATCAGAGTGAGGGCTTTGCAAGTATCTGGGATTTTTTCTATTTGATGAGGTATCTCTAAAAATGGCTCGTCTCGTTTCATCTTCAGTTATAATTACTGTGAAACCATCTCCAATTTTATATCCCCTTCTCTAATAATTTATTCAGATCATAGTTCTGCCCTGAGAATTTGAATAATAATCTTTTTCTGGGTGGTCTTTAAATCGCGGAAATGTAAAGCTTTGAAAGGATATTTATTTGTAGATAATCCAGATGGTCCAGACCAAGGGGCTCAATTTATGGGTGAGGATCCTTTCCTTAATAAGTTTTACCCTGATTGGTATATCAACAGATATTTGCCTCAAATGCAAGATTATAGAGCTTACTTAACTAGAAATCCAAGCTGTAAGTACCCTGAGTTCTGGGATTGGTTTGTTAGGACATATACTAGACAAAACCAATATCCTTAATTTTAGCAAAATTACTATTTTTTTTCTCTCTCAATAAATATAAATAAGCGCAACCTTAATAGATCATGATGAAATCAAAAAAAATAAGGATTGTTAAGCTAAAGGACCCGAAATTAAGACGTATACGGAAGAATTTGAGGGATGTTATAAAATTAGCTGTCAAAGATGAAGTAAAAAAGTTGCATCTAATAATTATGAATTATTTAAAAAAAGGTTCAATGACTCCAGAAGAAGATAAAGAGTTCTCAGAGTATTCGAAAAGACGTGATAAACTTATGTTTGAACTATCCGATTCCATCATCCAGTGCTCATCGGGGGCTGCATGCGAATCTCTTGAAGAGGCAGTCAAGCATGGATTTAACCCTAAAGACCGTCCGACCGACCTCGATATGGTTTGGATTCCTTATTATCAGAAGTGGTTTTGCCAAAAGTGCTATGAATCGACTTTTTATGACGTTACCTATAAGGATAGGTCGGAAGATCCGTATACTGACCCAGTTTATCATTGTGAAAAAAAGAATGATGAATATTTCTAAGGTGTTAAATCAACAAATTTCTTATCATAAAATCTCATAACTTTTTATTGGAGAAGATCACGTCCAAAAATGCTTAGTCTTAATTCTACATTCCTTTAAAAATTGAATATAAGTTTAATTAATAGTATTAAAAACGATTTTTTGCCATACTGAAATAATAATATATTTATTTAAATTTTTTTATTATTTTATCATTACAGATATGCTTATTTTTTTTTTATAAAGTCTAATAAAAAAAGGTGTTTAAAATGACAGAGACCAAGAAATGGGCGTTAAAATTAACTGTTTTAGGGGATCCTGCTGTTGGGAAGACGTCTCTGATTAATAAATATATTACAGATTCATTTTCTTCGAATTATCAGCCAACGCTCGGCGTTAACATTTTAACAAAAGATTTACGATTTGAAGCAAACAATTCTGAAATTCGGCTACTTTTATGTGATCTTGACGGTCAAGACAAGTACGAGTTAACCCGTAAGATGTTTTTTCAAGGATCTGTTGGCTCATTACTCATCTATGATAAAACTCGATATTCTACATTTGAAAGAATTTCATCTAAGTGGCTCAAAGATTTTAAAGAATATGGAAGACCTGACGGCGTTTATATATTGATTGGAAACAAATTAGATCTGAAGTATACAATGAAAATATCATCTGAAGAGGGTCGAAAACTATCTGAGGAGATCAATGCAGCAGATTTTATTGAAACTAGTGCTAAATATGGTGAAAATGTAGAAAAAGCCTTTCAGAATTTGGTCTCTAGTGTATTAAGCAAAAGTGGAGTACAACTTGAAAAAATTTAACAAAAGCAATAGAGAAAAATGATTGGAGATTACAAAGGGTTCGTAAAAAATAGAGTTTTAACAGCTCTTCTTCAAGCTTACCATGATATTCTTGATTATGATGGAATGAAATCTATTTTAAAAGAAGCAGAAATGCTGCATTTGAAAGATATACGAGAAAAAGATCCTAACGGATCCTTAGATATGTTTTCATTTAAAAAAATTATATCTGCTCAGAATTGCTTACTATATGACTCAAATATTCTTCTTTATGAGATAGGAAAGCTTTTTTCTTTTTACTTGTTTCCTTTTGGAAAAGGTTTTGAAGAGATAATTAAGGATCTAAATACTTCAATAACTACCGATTGGAGAGTTGAAATTATTAAGAATAATAATAATGAAATAACAATCCAGGTTGATAAATGTATATTTTGTTCAGAAATTGGAATTCCTTGTGACATGTTTAAAGGTTTTTTAGTACATTCTTTAGAAAAATCACTCTCTTCAGAATTTAAGGTTGTTTATGAGAAAAATGAAGAGGATGTATATGATCCTAATCATAATACCTTCAACTTACAATTGAAAATTAAAAAAAGTATTAAATAGTATAAATCGTATTTTTAGAAAATTGAAAAAAGTATTAAATAGACATAAGACAAATATTAAATTGCAAATGAATACAGAAGATCCTAAAGAAATACGAGAATTCGTTTTTAAAATCACAATTCTTGGTGATGCAGCAGTCGGTAAAACTTCATTAATAAATCAATTTATCGAAGGATCATTCCAAGACGACTACAAACCAACTTTAGGCGCAAATATTGTTCGAAAAGATGTCGATTTAGACGGAGTTAAGGTTCGGCTTATTATGTGGGATTTAGCGGGTCAAGAAAAGTACAGAGTTGTTCGTAGTATGTACTTTCAAGGATGTGAGGGAGCTTTGCTCGTTTATGATATCACTCGGTACAACACATTAGAGAACATTGATTCCAAATGGTTAAGAGACTTTAAAAAATATGTTAAAAAGAAAGGAGTATTCGTATTGATAGGAAATAAGAGTGATTTAGAAGAACAAAGAGTAGTTACAATTGGAAGGGGTAAAGAATTAGCGGTAAAAATTAAAGCTAGTGATTTCATTGAGACTAGTGCTAAAACAAGGGAAAATATTGAAGAAGCATTTAGCCTCTTAGTATATAAGATATTAGATAATCATAATGTAAAGATTTAAAAAGTTTTAATAAGATAAAAATACTTCTTCTTGTATCAATTAATCAACACTTAGACTTATTAGATCATTCAAGAGAAGAGTGTAAAAAATGAAAGAAATATCAAAGCGAGTTTCTAAAGCACCTAAATCAGCCATCAGAGAGTTGTTTAATCTTGCAGCGGGACGTACAGATGTAATTAGTCTTGGGATTGGACAACCAGATTTTAATACACCAGAGTTAGCTATAAAAGGAAATATTAACGCTTTAAAGAAAAATATAACTATGTATGCTCCCACAAGAGGGGTTCCGGAGCTTTTAGAATTATTAGAAAAAAAATCGGCAAATTTTAATAAGATTAATGTAAATTGGGAAGAAAATATCATAGTAACAAATGGTGGAAGTCAGGCAATTACTTTAGCATTTGCTTCAATCTTTAATCCTGGTGATGAATTGATTATCTCCTCACCAAATTTCGTTTCTTACTTTTACTGTGCCTTATTTTTTAATGTGAAAGTTATAGAAGTTGAACGGAATAAGGATTTTAGTCCGAATATTGAAGGAATCAGAAATTCTATCACTGATAAAACGAAAGCAATTCTTATTAACTCTCCAAATAATCCGACTGGACATGCCTTAAATTTAAAACAATTAAATGAAATTGTAGAGATTGTGATAGAAAATGATTTATATTTAATTTCAGATGAAGTTTATGAGAGATATATTTACGAAGGGGTGAATCACACTAGTCCAGCTTCTTTAAATGGGATGTTTGAAAGAACAATTACTATAAATGCCATGTCCAAGTCATTTTCGGCTACCGGATTTAGATTAGGATATGCAATAGCTTCAAAAAAGATAATAAATTTAATGGAGAAATTTCATCAGTATACAGTTGCTGGTACTAATCATGCTGCTCAATATGGGTTTATAGAAGCATTAAAAATGGATCCGAATTACTTTAATGAGATATGGGTAAGTTTTGATGATAGACGAAATTTTGTACATAATCGGCTGAAAGAAATTGGTTTTGATGTAAGAAAACCTCTTGGAGCATTCTATATTATGCCTTCAACACAGAAATTTAACATAAATGGTACACAATTTTCGCAAGATCTTATGAAAAACTGTGCAGTCGCAGTTGTACCTGGTGGGATATTTGGTTCATTTTCTAATAAAAAAATACGAATATCTTATGCTACTGAGATGGAGAACCTTGAGAAAGCTATGGAGAGAATTGAAAAATTTGTCAAAACTTGATGAGTTAAATAATTAAAAAACTCTTTTCATTATTCTCTAAATTATTCAAATAATGATAATTAGGTAATGAATTTTATAAAATTCTTTAATGAAAATTAAAAAATGTATAATAAAAGAAAGAAGATTTATAAAAGAAATACATAACGGTACTTTATTTATCTATATAAATCATCTTTTGACTCCTTGATGTTCCTAGATTCGGTAATCATCTTTGCCATGTTTTCATATTTCTCGATTACAGATTTAGGTAGAGTTGATTTTATTTTAGATAACGCGAATTCAAAATGTTTTTTCTCAATTTTTTCTAAATTTTCCATTTTTTCTCTAATTGCTTCCATACCAGCTTCACGGCATACGTTTTCTAAATCGGCACCGCTATAACCTTCTGAAAGCTGTGCTATCCTTTTTAAATGAACTTGATCAGCTAAACGCATACTCT
>CAZRBD010000001.1:80096-97743 GCA_964598265.1 uncultured archaeon | reverse complement strand
CTCTGTATGTACTTCTAAAATTTTTAATCTTGCATCAAGATCTGGAGCTTCGACAAAAATTAACCTATCAAATCTTCCAGGTCTTAAAAAGGCAGGATCAACAATATCTGGACGATTAGTACTTGCAATAATTATAACGCCTTTCCGATTTTCAATTCCATCCATCTCGACTAAAATCTGGTTTACTATTGAGGAGAATGTATGGGTACTGTCTGCCATACCTCTACCCGAAGTTATGGCATCTATCTCATCAAAATAGATTATCGAGGGAGCAGCTTGGCGAGCTTTACGAAATATTTCCCTAACAGCTTTCTCACTCTCTCCTACCCATTTTGAGTATATTTCCGGACCTTTTATGGCAATGAAATTTGACTGAGTCTCGTTAGCAATCGCTTTTGCTAGTAAGGTTTTACCACAACCTGGTGGTCCGAATAGAAGTATTCCGTTAAGTGGACGAATTCCCGCCTTTTCAAATAGTTTTGGATACTTTAAAGGCCATTCTACTGCTTCTTTTAATTCTTGCTTTAGCTCTTCAAGCCCTCCAATGTCATCCCATCTAACATCAGAAATTTCTATCATAACTTCTCTCATAGCTGAAGGATCTATTAGATTCATGGCTTTTACAAAATCCCCGTCAGTAATTTTTAATTCTTGGATTATTTCGCTAGGAATCGGTTCATCTAAATTAATTTTTGGCAATACACGTCGTAAGGAAAACATAGCTGCTTCTCTACAAATAGCCATGATATCTGCTCCTACAAATCCATGGGTTATTTCAGCATAATTATCAAGTTTAACATCATCTTCAAGTGGCATACCTCTTGAATGAATTTGAAAAATTTCCTTCCTACTTTTTACATTTGGAACACCGAATTCAATTTCTCGATCAAACCGTCCAGGTCGACGCAATGCCTCATCAAGGCTATTAATTCTATTTGTGGCTCCAACACATATTATTTCTCCTCGTCCGCTTAAACCATCCATTAGTGATAATAATTGGGAAACTACACGTCTTTCAACTTCGCCAGAAGTATCGCCTCTTTTTGGAGCAATTGAATCAATCTCATCAATAAAAATAATTGAAGGTGCATTTTCTTCAGCCTCCCGAAAAATTTCACGCAATCTTCCTTCACTAGCTCCATAGAATTTGCTCATAATCTCTGGACCGTTTATAGTAATAAAAGTTGCGTTTGATTCTTGAGAAACTGCCTTTGCCATAAGAGTTTTTCCAGTCCCGGAGGGTCCATAGAATAATACTCCTTTAGGAGGATCTATATTTAACCTATGGAATAATTCAGGATGTTTTAAGGGTAATTCCACCATCTCTCGAATTCTCTGGATTTCGTCTGTCAATCCTCCGACATCATCATATGTTACTACGCCTCCTGAAACGTTTAAAACAGCAACTCTCTTATTAACTTTTATTCTTGTATCTCGTGTAATTTTTACAACTCTATCCGCAGGCTTTAAATTTTCTACTATCAATTTTAAAGTTCCTAAAGTTGGCCTTTTTTTTCCCCCGAACGAGAACATTTTCATAATGTCAGACATAGGGTTATCGTGATCATCTCTGCTAACAAAAGTTCCTAAAACTTCAACAATATCACCGATAACTACCGGTTTATCTATTAGTTTTCCTTTAATTGCGTCCGCTTGTCTCTTTAGATCAATATTAGGTCGAGTAGGCGTTAAAATTATTTCGGCAGCGAGATATACTTCAGCTAATTGAACTGAAACAAATTCTCCTATTGTTGCTCCTGCGTTAAGTCTTTGGAGTCCATCAAGTCTTATAATCCCTTTTCCCCTATCATTAACATTAGAAACTGCTATTCCAGTAGTTTTCTTTTTACCTCTAATCTCTATGATATCTCCAGTATTTAAGTTTAGAGCAATCATAATATCTTGATCAATATAACATAAAGAACGCCCACTTCGACTTTTTTCTAGCCTTTCAATCCTTAATTTTACACTGGTTTTCTCTTGAGTCATTTTAAATTCAAGGAATAATTAATAATTTGAATAGTTAACTAAAACAAGTTATTAAAGTAACGATGGTTTAATTTCTTTTTCGTTAATTTTTATAAATGTTCATTTAATCAGAGTTCTCTTTAATTTTAATATTTAAAGATTCCTCTAAATAATCCCTAAATGAGATTTTAATGTCTGAACTTTCTTTCGAATTGTTTCTATTGTTTTTTACAAATTCTCTTCTTAGTTCTAAGATCTTTTCTTTAAAAGGAACGTACTCAGAGTTTTGTAATAGTTGTCCTACATAAATTCTTGAAACTTTCTCTAAATTCTCAATATCTAAATTCGAAGGTTGGTCTCTCTTGTCTTCTATAATCCCTTTATTGTTTATACTTTCAATGAGGTTTTTAATAAAATCTTCAATTTTATTTTCTATATCTATAATATCAGATAAGATGAATTTAGCATAGGGGAAATCCCAACTATATTTATCGAATTTATCAAATTTTTTATTTATTTTTCTTATAACTTCATTTGGGATAGGTTCACCTCTATTTTTATTCCACCGCAAGCAAACTTCAAGAGGTGTCGCTATATATATAATTATTAATCTAATTTTAAGGATTGTTTCTATTATTTTGTGATTAGTTTTCTAACTGTAATAATATTTTAAATCTTCACTCATTAGCATATAACGTTTTTTGAGTTTTCTTTTTATTATATTTAGATTCTCTTTTCTAACATGCGGTTCTATTTCTGGATCAAATTTCTCGAGAGATAATTTATTTCTTATAATATCAGGATCAACTATTTTTATTCGTGTTATACCATATCTATTCTTAAAAACATTTGTAATTTTATATGCAAAGGTTGACTTTCCAGAGGCAGGTAATCCGGTTAAGCAAATCAAAAAATTTTCATTTTTCAAAAATTAAATCAACTAGTTTGAATATCTTTAATATTATCTATCAAACCTCTCTTTTTCTGTCTTGAAAAAGTTTTAATTTCTAATTCTCTTTTCATAGCTTCCTTTTTACTTGAAAATATTTCAAAATATCGTAATTCTCTTCTCTTGCCTCGACAAAATTTCGCCCCAGCTCCGTTTCCATGTTCTTTCCATCTCCTATAAAGATTGTTGGTATATCCTGTGTAAAACATTTTTTTCCCACTCTTATCAATAACCTCTAAAATATAGACAAAATAGATACTCATTTCAAATCCACTAAATAACAATTCAATTCCGTGTTATTTATTTTTTTTGATGAATTCGGTAAAAACTAATTTAATATTGAAATCATTTAGTCAAACATATATACAACGATATCATATTTGATTAATTAAATAAATTTGAAATAAATTTTTATTGATTAAGGATTATTTTATTATTAAAATTCAAACTATTCTTCTTAGAATATATCGGTAAATCTAATTAATTATGGAAAGTATAAATTATCAAGTTAATCATTCATCACCAACTTGTACTCTACTCGATCCGCTACACGTTTGTACACAACCTATGTTTAGTGACAGAACTTTACCAAAAGGTGATGTATGATATGCCTAACGGTATATTTCTTATTCGATGGGACGAGGTTGAAGGAGGTATGATTTACATGAGATACCCTGACAATTTAGAAATCCCTGATCCTGTAGTTCAGCAAATAACTATCTCCCATAATTTTACAGAATCTTATATTATTACTGAAGAGAAAAATTGGAATTCAGTATCCCATTACAATGAAAGAAAAGAACTAATTCTTGTCCTTGTTCTAAGTAGATATGATGATGGTAATGATTATTTAGATATACTCGAAAAATTTAATCTAGAGCTTGATAAGCTAAATGAAGAACAGAAGCTAAAAGAACATTTGGAAATAATGTTTAATATTAGTTTAGATGCTTTCCGAACCACGGATGAAGTCATAACAAAACTGAGCAATGAAGTAGCATTTCTAAAAACTAGAGAATATGATTATGAAGTTAAATTTGAAATAATTACAAGTTTAGATATTTTGTCTGTTAAAAGTAAAATCTTGTTTTTGTTAGCTGTTAACGATAACTTAACTATTAAAGACTTTGAAAAGTCTGTAAATACTAGTAAACGATGGTTATCTAGTGTTCTGGAAACACTTATAAAAAATAAAATTATTGGGTTCAATTCAAGAAAAGAGACTTATTATTTAAAAATTTAATGAAAAAATCCCAGTTGGTAATCAACGTTTATGGCAATGTCCAAGGTGTATTTTTCCGGTAAACAACCCGAAAAATCGCACGAAAATTAGGACTTACTGGTATTGTTAAAAATATACCAGATGGGAGAGTTTATATTCCCAGAAAATTAACTATTTGAATTGCTAGAATTCTCTAAAAAAGGACCTAAGCATGCAAAGGTTGAATCTATAAATTATGAATTTGCAAACACTAAAAATGAATATGATGATTTCGATTACGATGTTTAGTTGGGCGGACCTTCATTAATAATAAAAGAAAATAAACTATTATTTTTTAATGAAGAATCAAGGTTAAATGTATTATCTCCATAATATTTCCTTTCAAAAATGATTTTTTTATTATCCTAATTATGCCGGATCCCATAAAAAGAAAGGAATATTTAAGGATCTTTCAATCTCTACAAAACAATGAAATTAGATTTCAAACTCCTTTAATTCTGAGAATGTACGGTGAGTTGAACAAAGTGAATATGAGAAATGAAAATAGATATATTTTGTGTAATTTTCTTGACCAAAATAGTGATAAGATTGGACTTGGAGATGATATATACAAAATTAACAATCAGAAAACTTTAAATCAATTGTTACTTTTGGCTGTAAACAAAGCTAAAGAATTTAAGTTATTAGAGGAATTATATGAAGAATACATTTCTTCTATTGGTGCTATTAATAAAAAAAAACTTATAAAAACCTAAAACACCCTCTATTTTTTGAAATTTTAATTGCAACTAATTAAAAGGATAAAAAAATAAGAACTTTATTTAAATAAATGTTATATCTTGATAGTCAACATCTCCCATCTCTTCTTTGGCTACTCCTAGCTCCCTGACTTCTTTGTTTAATTTTTTTACAGCCTCACGTACAATTTCTTTCTTCTTCGCACCAGTGCAGACTATACGTCCGGTACTAAAGATTAAGAAGACAGTTTTGGGATCTTGCATACGGTAAATTAGTCCGGGGAATACTTCTGGCTCATACATCGCATATTCCATAACTATCGCAGCCATATTTAAATCTATATTGGTGTGGAGGTCCCCTGAGGCTACAATATTTTGGATTGTAATCACCGGATTTGTCACTTTTATACCAGCTTTTTTTATATTCTTTACTACTTTTTCAACAACTTTAGGAGCTTCAGTAGCTTTTCTTAGACCAGTCACAACCATTTTTCCCGTTGAAAAAATCAAAATTGTTGCACGTGGTTTTTCAATTCGCATAACAAGACCTGGAAAACGCTCAGGATTGTATTCAACTTCAGCATGTTTCCGTGCTATCTGAACTAAATCAATTTTTTCTGTTATCTCAACCACTACAGTTGCTACAACATTTTCTATTTTATAGTCTAATACATTTTCTGCGTTTTTCTCTTCTTTAACGTCTTGAGTTTCTTCTTTTGACATAATAATCTAAATATGATAAATATGATTTGAAAATTATAAAAAATTCCTATAAGTAGGTTTTTTTGTATTTTATTTAAATAAATCCTCCTTTATAAAGGGTATAGATTTAAAAATGATATATACTGAAATCGCTAAATTTAAGGAGTTACTAAAAATTTAAGAAAAGGTTTTATCAAACTTTGAATTATAGAAGAAATAGCGATCTAAATATTTATCTCTAATCCTCTTGAATCTTATCTAGAATTTCTTTTGTCAAGTCGATAAATGCTTCCTCAACGTTTTGACCAGTTTTTGCTGACGTGAGAACTAACTTCAAACCGTGCCTTTTAGCATACTCTACTGCTTCAATTTCTGTTATTTTGATTTGCTTTTCTAAATCAGATTTATTTCCTAATAATACAATCGGTGCAGTATCACGAGTTTCTCGAAAACTCTCGATCCACTCTTCACATTTTTCAAATGTTTTCTTTTTAGTTCTGTCAAAAACTAAAAAAGATCCAGTTGCACCCTCCAAATATAATCTTCTAAGAGATTTAAATGATTCTTGACCTCCTAGGTCCCATATTTGGGCAGAAACACTACCATATCCTTCAATTTCCATATCTTTCTTCAATAGATTCACTCCAAGTGTACTTTTGTAATTTTCTCTGAATTTATCCTCTATATAACGATATACAAGAGATGTTTTTCCAACATTGGCTTCTCCAAGTAAGCATATCTTAATTATGTATCTAGGTTCCATATGTTCACCCTTTTCATTATTCTAGTTTGATTAATCAATCTAATTTAATATCCTATTATAGATTTTGATTTTAATAATCATAAAAAACTTTATTTATATTCATGATATAGTGTACGTTTATTAAAAACTTTCGACCTATCCGATAGAGAATAAAAGTTTAGCAAAAGAATTGCATTTTTTTTTTCTTAATCACTTTAAATGTCAGAATGTGGCTTTCAATAACGTAAATAATAATTTCGCTCCGATTATATAAGTGCGTTTTTAAAAATAGTTTAAATGGTTGAAAGAATGAAAATAAAATCAAGGTTTCAATCTCTCTGGATGACAACCATGAACTTACAGTGATCTTCGTTGCTCTGCAAGGCACATCCAACTTCTTGGGCAAAACAATGACGATCACTCAATTTTTCTACAACTCCAGCTAATAATCCTGCCTCAAATGAACAAAAACTTCCTGATGTTTTAATACCTTTTTTCATTAGATCCTTAATCGAAGAATGGCCTTTTAATCTTAGTTCAACAACCTCTTCCGTACTTTCAGTAATCTCAACTTCTCCAAGATTATACTCAGAAATTAATTTCTTTAATTCTTCTGGAACCTGAGTGATATCTTTAATATTTTTAACTTTTAATGTGGTTCCTAATTCATGTCCTAAATAGTAGAAAATTGCTTCTAGCTGGTGGCCTAAAGCTAATAAAGCTCCAACTTTCATATCGCCTATTTCTTTACCATCTTTTAGATTTTTTTTCATTTGGACTAAAATTTTTGATAACAGTTGCCGATCCATTAATCATCACTTTATTTTAAAATTGTTGAATTTTCTTTTTTTTATATTTAATTATCAAATTATAATTTTACTGATGAAATAAACGCATATAGCACAGCGTCAATAATATCTTCTTTCTCAATATTTACACTTAGCTTTTTATCAGCAATAATTAAAGTAGGTACTGATGTAATATTATATTCTTGTGTAAACTGACGATTTTCTTCTAAATCGATCAAAATTTTTTCAATCTTTAATTTTTTACCAAATTGGGATAAATTAATTTCTTTTAACATTAATTCCACAGGTTTACAAGGTGCGCAATGTTTTGATGAAAAAAATAAAATTTTCGGATATCCTTCATTGATATCATTATACATTTTCTAATCTTCTTTGTATTTTTGGTATAAATTTTTTATTATAGCTTGAAAAGCTTGAAATACACCGTTTCCTGTTTTAGCACTCGTCTTATAATAACCTAGAAAATCTCTATCTTTTACAATTTTTTGAACTCTCTCATCGTCTAAATCTTTTTCATCAACTAAATCAATTTTGTTTCCGAATAACACAATCGGTAGATCTCCCGTGTATTTTTTAATATCATCATGCCATTTAACAATGCGATTATAACTTTTCTCGTCGGTGTGTGAAAATACTATAATAGCTGCTTTACTTCCTTTGTAGAAAGTAGGGCGCATGAAATTAAACTCATCTTGTCCAGCTATATCCCAAAAAAATAACTTACAGTTATCTCCTTCTATTTCTTCATCATATTTACTAAATTGTGCCCCTAGCGTTTTGATGTAGTCTTTTTTAAAGCTTCCTTGAGTGTATTTTTTAATTAAAGAAGTTTTTCCTACCCCGCCATCTCCTATTACAGTAATTTTAAAAACAAACCCTTTTGGGGAGCTATTTTTTTTCATTTAAATCACTTTGTAGAATATAATTAGAATAATTATGTCGTTAATGTATTAAATTTCAAATGGACACAATATTATTTTATTGTTAATTTGTTATTAATTTATATAAATAATAATAAGTTGTTTTAAAGTTTTACATTGAAATAAATGCCTCAGAGCCAAAATATTAATGATATGGGATTTTGCGACAAATGTAAAATGAATGTATTTCCTACGAGACCTAAATTCAATATTAAAATATTCGGATTTTTTGTTGTAGTTTTGTTTATTCTACTTTCTCTTTTAACAGTAATATCCTTGTCAATTTTTTCAAGTATATTTCTTTTTATTTTCTTTATGTGGGGTTTTATGGTTATTAATCCATATATTATTTATTACGGATTAAGAGAAAAAGGATATTGTCCTAGTGTTATCAACCGGTTCATGAAAAAAATACTGAGTATATACCATTTGGAGATAAAATACCCGTGATTTTTAAATCTATAGAAACTTCTAAAAAAAGAGGTAAATTGTATTGTCCCTACTGTGGGACATCTATCCAAGGGAACTTCTGCAAATCTTGTGGAAAAAAATTTGAAATAGCCAGGTAAATACTTCTATGGAAATTTTAGAGAGAATAAAAAAACTATTACATGAATTTACCAAGAGAAAATTAAAAATTGCTATTGCAGAATCCTGTACAGGTGGGTATGTATCTCATATGATTACGAACATACCTGGTGCTTCGAAGGTTTTTGAAAGAGGAATCGTGTGCTATAGTAATCAAGCAAAAATTGAACTAGTCGGAGTGAATCCAAAAGATATTGAAAATTACGGAGCAGTTTCTAAGATTGTAGTATCACAACTAGCTAAAAATGTGAGATTGCAATCAAAAGTTGATTTGGGGATAGGAATTAGCGGTATTGCGGGACCAACAGGAGGAACACCAGAAAAACCTTTGGGATTGGTTTTTATTGGATTTTCAACTGTTGAGGAGACTATTGTGGAGAAACTAAATTTTAATTCAGATCGTCTCACATTTAAAAAATTAGTTTTAGAATATATAATAGAACAAGTTGAAAAAAGATACTACTAGGAAAAATTAGTTTACTTTTCCATTCTCCATTATTTGTTTTTTCGATCCATCCTTGTATTCAACAATTATATTAGCTCGTGGTGCCGTAACAAAATCCCAATGCATTTGAGAAGCGGATGTACCACCAAAAAATTTATTGGATCCAAAAGCTACATGCACACTTCCAGCTATTTTTTCATCAGTAAGAATATATCCGATTGCTTCAGTAATAACAGGGTTACATCCTATTCCGAGTTCAGCAACGTTATAGGTTCTTATTTCGGGGATTTTATTAGTTTTATCAACCTCTTCACTTTGTTTGAAAGCCTCAAGTAAAATATCTAAATTATTATCGGCTGTTATTTTTTCTACTACCAACTTCCCTTTCTTAAAAATAAGTTCAGCATTTTTAATGATTTTATGAGAATATCTTTCTTTTGTCAAAGGACAACATATTTTGCCTTCTCCTTCAGTTTCAACAGGAGGGAAGAAAACTTCACCAGCAGGTAAATTTCCCCCTAAATCTCCTAAAGCCATTTGTTCTTCTGAAAGAAACCCATTATCAAGAATTCCATTTCGATTCTCTATTGAGAGCCAGAAATCAGTACCGTATTCATCATTAATATAAACTCTTTTAGCATTTTCAAAATAACTTCCTAAATTTTTAGTGATATCACCTAATTTTTCTGAAGGAATACTCATACCATCAACAATAAATTTCTCAAATAAGTTATAATCGACTTTATAGTAATCTGCTGCTTTTTTTGAAGGCCATGCAGCATAGCACCATTTTTTTCCCGGAGCAAATTCTTCTTTAAACCCATAAAGGACATCTCTAATTGGGGCAACTGATTTTTGATAGGCTTCTAATTTGTCTTTTAATACATTATTACGAATGGATGGGTCTTCAAGTGGTTCAATTACGATATAGGCATCCATTTTTTTAATCATTTCCAAGTAATGGAGTGGTGTTTTTTGAATTGTTTCGATTTCTATTTTTTCGTCTGTAAACACAGATTTATCGAAGTAATCAGATACGGATGTTATGTGCGGAATTCCTCCTTTTCTCATAATCTCTAACCCGATTTCCTCCAATAATTTATGTGTGTAAAGACCACCCTTAATAAGGACTAATTCACCTTCTTTTTGGATATTTATGCTTTTAGCTATGTTTTCAGCACAAAGCTTAATTTTTTCTTTCGTAATCATATCTATCACAAATATCGCATAAATAAAATTTCTTCTTAAATTTGCAGTGCTACTTTTTGATGGTTCGGAAGGAAAAGAAACAAATCAAAAACCTATTTTTTAATCAATTTTTTGCTTATTTTGGAGCAAAATTTTAATTCACTTAAGTTTTATACTCATCTATAACTAATCTATAAAAATAACCATATTAGGAAGAAATAATTTAAATTTTAAAAGTAACGGGAACAAATTTTAAGAATGGTTGTCCGAGAAGCTGGTATAATGTTTAGAGGATTTACGCTTATTAAAAAAAGCTACCATAAAACTTCAAAAGGAAAAATTGATACAGATCTACGTAGTGGCTTACTTACTGCGATATTAAATTTCGCCCAAACAGCGTTTACTAACGATATTGTAGAATATTTTGAGGGAAATAAATATTTAATTACATTTACCGAAGATTCTATCCACGCAAAAGATGGTTTCGAACCGGAAATGATAATTTCTTATGCTATTTTAGATAAAGAAAAAAAAATAGAGAAATATATTCATAAAATTATACAACCTTTGTTGATTAAAGTTATTACTCAATTTAAGTTAAATTTTGAAGGTAAAAATTTATCTGAAGTATCCCAATTTAAAAATTTTAAAGAAAATCTTGACAAGATTTTTGGTACTGATACACAGACCATTGATCAAAAAATGCGAGGGATATTATAATAAAAAGCTCCTTACCTATTTTCATGTGACTTTTTTAAAAACCATAAAATAAGTGGTAAAGCAATTGTAGCATCAGAAATAACTGTAGAATAATTTGCCTTCTCACTTATTTTTCCCCAAGAAATTGCCTCCCTTAATGTTGCACCACTCAATCCTCCCTGCTCTGGACGATCCATCGTAATCTGAATTGCATAAGTAGCTGAATTTGGGCAAAATTGTAAAGATTGCAGAATAAAGTTTTTTGGGACACCTCCTCCAACAATACATACACCCGCAACTTTTGCATCCCAAGCTAAATTTACCATTTCTAGCATATCTTTGAAATGGTTCAAATTTAATTTTTGATGATGGAAACCCAATTGTATAGCTAAGCCAGAATCTGTAAATGCAGGGCAAAAAATCGGGACATTTTTTTCATAACAAATCTTTAGAATGGAATGGGACTTTTTTGGAAGCTTGTCTCCTAAAAAGTTTAAAAAAGAACTAACAGGCATATGATAATCTGGTATCTCAAGGGTAGAAACAAAGTCTTCTATGCCTTCATAGACACTATTTGGCATATAAACATCATAAATTCTATTTATTTCATCGTTATGCAAATTTATATCATCAATTTCTTCAATATTAATATTTCCTTGTAGATGATGATAACCGAGAGCCTCTGCTAAGTCATGAGTTAAATTTGCTCCGGTTGTGACTAAAATATCAATATAACCTTCTTTAATAAAATCATAAATTACTCTTTGCAATCCTACTGGAACAATAGCCCCTGCTAATCCAAAAAATTTGACACAATTAACATTTTTAATCATGTCATTATAAATTTCACAAGCTAACGCTAATCTCTTTGCATTAAATCCAGTTCCTTTCAAAGAAGTAATCAACTCTGTAATATCTGTATCACTAGTTATTTTTATTTGATTAATATTTTCTAAAAGTCTTTTAAAATCTTTATCAGGCATTTTTATCACAAATTTAATTTGTCACTTATAAATGAGATAAACTCTACAATTAATTTAGCAGCTAAATTGCACGTCATATTATTTTTCGAATCTAGGTTTGGAGCTACCTCCACTAAATCAAAAGCTATAATATCGAAATTTAATGTGAGTTCCCTTAAAATTCTCCAAATTTCTCTATAAGTAAATCCACTGGGAATTGCAAAACCAGTCCCAGGAGCATTAGAGGGGTCTATTGCATCAATATCAATTGAAACGTATAAATATTTGATATTAGATTTTTTGTAAAATTCTATAATGTTGTTAATATAATTATCCAATCCTTTCATTAAGAGATGAGCATTAAAATATTTTATTTTTTTTGATTGGCTAAATTTTAACTCAGGAATGTCAATGTCACGTGTTCCTACTATCAAAAGGTTTTTATTAGTAATATAATCTAAATCAAAAATCTTATTAGTGATAGTTGCGTGTGAGTAAATTGACTTATCCCATTCTTGATAAAGATCAAGGTGAGCATCAAATACCAAAACTCCAAATTCATTTTTTTTATCAAATTGATTTCCAACTGTTTTAATAACGGGATATGTACAAAAATGGTCCCCTCCTATCATAATTGGAATTATATCCTCCTTTTGTTTGTATGTGTCTTTTAGAAATTCCTTAATTAGGTTGAGATTTTCTTCTACATCATTTGATTTAATATTAACGTCTCCTAGATCAATAACTTTTAAACTAGGAATTTCAATTCCCATTTCAGTTGTATATCCTAAATTGGATGAGACTTCTCGAATTTTTTTTGGAGCACTAGCTGAATCTGAAGTGTCTATTGAAGTTAGATAATCCCAAGGTACACCAAAAATAACAAATTTGGTGTCGTTCTCAATAATTTCTCCAAAATCGTAAAAATTCATAATCATTACTGCTTCAAATTTACATCTGATCTAATGTTTCTATTCCTAAAATGTTTAAACCAATTTTTATAACTATTTGAACGCACCGAATCAATACCAATCTTGCTTTTTCTAATTCTTTATCATCATTTATAACTTGACAAGCAGAATAAAAAACATTAAAAGTTTGACATAGATTCAGTAAATATTGAGCAATTAAATGTATGTTGTATGTTTTTTCAGCAGTATCAATAATTTCAGGAAAATAATTCAATTGTTTTATTAAATTCAACTCCTTTTCATGACTTAAAAGACTCCATTTAATATTATTGTCAATTTTCATACCAGATTTTGAAATTATAGAAATAATTCTAGCAAAGCAATACTGTATATATGGTCCAGTCTCTCCTTCAAAAGCAATACTCTCATCGGGCTTAAACACAAATCCCTTGACGGCACTATATTTTAAAATAAAAAATTTTAGTGCAGCAAGTCCAATAATAGTTGCTCTTCTCATTTTTTCTTTTTCTGAAAGAGAAGGATACCTTTTATTCACTTCTCTAAAAGCAAAACTTTCTACTTCTGTAATCATTCTATCATGATCAACAAGAGTTCCTTCCCTCCGTTTCTTCTTACCACTATGTAAACTACTCATTACGAATGACAAATGTAAACTAGCCTCTTTAAATCCCACCATATCTAAAATTGCAAAGAGCCACTTAAAATGTTGAATTTGCTCGTCGGCAACAACATAAATAGATCTATCATAATTAAAATCTTCTTTTTTTTTATATGCAAGATAAATATCCTGGGTTATATAAATTGAAGTACCATCACTACGAATCAAGTACTTATCTGGAAGATTATATTTCTCCTTCAATCTTGCAATAATAGCTCCATCTTCAACTCTCTCGAATATACCCTTATCTAAATTTTCAATAATTATACTTTTACCTTCTGTATATAGATCTGATTCAAAATAAATTGTCTCAAAAGAGATTCCTAATTTTTTATATGTAATGTTAAATCCATTTATAGCCCATTTATTCATTTTTTTCCATAAAGCTCGAATATCAAGATCCTCAGCTTCCCATAGTCGTAATAATGTATGAGCTTCATTAAGTAAATTTTCGTCTTTTTTTTCCATTTCACTGTATTTCACATAATAATCTCCTACAAAATGATCAGATTTTTTATTTGGTTCTTTATTTTTGCCAAATTTCTTGTAAGCTAACATACTTTTACAAATATGTATTCCACGATCATTATATAAATTTACCTGAAATACTTTATGTCCCTTATATTCAAGCAAGTTTGAAACTGATTTTCCTAGGAGTATATTCCTCACATGTCCAAAGTGCAGTGGCTTGTTTGTATTAGGGGAAGGATATTCAATTACAATTCTAAATTTCTGGTTACTATCTCGAATTCTTCCGTAATCATTTTCAAATTCCAAAATATTATCTAAAATATATCTTGATTTAATTTTCAAATTTAGATAAGGTCCAATCGCTTTCACATTATCTAAAAATTCTGTGTTTCTGATTTTATTTTCTAACTCTTTTGCTATTAAATCTGGTGATTTTTTTTCTAATCTGGCCATCCTAAAACAAGGAAATGCATAATTAAATTCAATTTCTGAAGGAGGAATTTCTAATAGATTCACAATTTCCTTTAAATTAAGACCTGAGATATGTTCTAATAAAATTTCCGCAATTGTTTTCTTATCAATGATTAACATTTTCTAAATTGGAGTGTTACCAAAAAATCTAATTATAAAAAAGGTTGTAACTCTTATCAGTTTTATTAAATGTATCAAATATAGCATCTTTAAAATAAGATTAAATATGAATATTATCATAATTAATATCAAACGGAACTAAAAATATTATTCATATTTATTATTTAAAAATAGTAAGCTGGTCATGAAAATGCCCGAGAAAAAAGAAAAAATAATGCTAAAATGGAATACTGATCAAGGCCAATTTGTTCCCATTGGATCTGATGCAGATATGCAGAATGGGGTTTTCATAGAACTTATTGAAGAAGAAGATAAGTGGAGATATTTTTATATTAAAGGAGCTTCATTAATAAACAGACGAACAGCACTCAGAGCTGCTAATGGAATATCAAAAACTGGATATATACATCCAAAAACGAATATACGCTATGGTTCTAAATGTAAACTAGATGAAGAAGTATCTCCCTATGAAGATATGCCTGACAACATCAAGGTGTCTCAACGTGAATGGTATAAGGGCGAATATAAAGAATATTAATAAATCGAATTTTTTGTTTACTCTCCTTTTATTTTTTAAACTATTTTATTAGGTAGTTTAATAAGAGATTTCTTCAATTTTTTTGGTTTGAGATGTGTTTAAGTTTTTGTCCAAAATTCTGAAGGAGATAAGTGTTCTTTTATTTTGGAAAAAGGGCAAATCGCAATACAGCTTCCACAATCACTGGAATTTTCTATCCAAAATTCAAAGCACTTTTCTCCATTTACATAATATTTTTTTACACCAGGATTATTAGATATGGTATCTGGGTTAAATGAAGGGTTTACTTCTCTTGATATTGCGTTATTTTCACAAGCTTCTGCACATTTACAACAAGTCTTGCATGCTCCTCCTACCTTTCGTATAAAGTCAAGATTTGGTAGATCTGAGACTATTGGTATATCTGTAAATACTTTGCATATTCTTACTCTCGGACCAAACTCAGGTGTAAGAAGTAACCCATTTCTACCAAGAGTACCAAGTCCTGCATCAATTGCTAGGGGTATACTAAGAGCAGTATCATTACCACATTGAATAGCTCTATATCCCAAATTTCTGATAAATTCCCCTATACATGAAATTATAAATGCCATTTTTGAATATGCAAGAGAGGCAGCTGCAGCTGCTGGTTGAGCTGGGGCTGTTGATATAGCCTCTGGATCCATCTCAATAGCCATTACTATAACCTTATTGATTCCTTCGGGTAAATTAATGGGTTGATCTAATAAAGATTTTGTAATTTTTCCCCCTCTTATTTCTTCTTTTGATTCCGCCTCACTTACTAGTTCTGGTCTTTTAAATCCAGTTTTATATATCCACTTATCATTAATGTCTGTAATTCCTACTAAAGAGGCTCCATAAAATTTTGCCACTTTTTTGATAGTTGAAGAAAAAGTTGTTGGATCTTCGATTTTATATTTAGAATTCATCCAATTTATACCATATCCGATATCCATAAGCTTTTTTTTTCTCCATGTGAAGGCAGATGGAAAGTTTTCGTAAATAGTCCACCCAGCTGAGACTAAAGCAAAATCAATTCTTGAGTACCCGTCTTTATGAGAACTAATATGCTCATCAATATTAACCTCGAACATCTTACCATACGTAGTTAGAGATTTATCCCATAATCTTCTGTATAAGATATTATATTTCTGTTCAAAACGCTTATAGACTTTTTCATCTATTTCGTAAGGTAATTCCTTTGTGTATCTCATTTAAATCCGTACTTGGAATGAAATTAAATTTTAAATAGTATCCCATTACATTCTCTAAATATAATTTAAAAGCAAGAAATAAAAACTTTTAAAAATAAAAATAAAATTAATAATAAACATACCAAAAGAAAGTAAGTTATGACAGATAAAAGATTTATAACTCAAATCGGGATGGGTGTTGATCAACACGGTCATAATGATAATTGTACTAATGCCGCAGTGAAGTCCATAAGTAATGCTATCTCTAATAATTGTTTAACTGGTTTGATAGAAATTTATGAGTTAAGAGAGCCAAAAGATCTATTGAAAATGAAAGTCCATGTTAAGATTGGTGCTCCTTACCCTGAAACTATTGATCAAAAAAAAATGTTAAAAGCCATACCCATTGGTAAAAAAACACTTGAAATTGTAAAAGGGGGTTTGATAGCAAAGGGAATAAAGATCAAAGAATTAGGAGATACGTCAAACAGAATTATTATATGCAATGCGGCAGTTACAGTTTCAATCAAAACACCTTAAGTTAATAATTTAATCAAATTTCAAATTTTCCAAGCCAATTTCTGACTCAAATTAACTGAAATCTAAACAATCATACGCAATATTAAAGACTTATATATATAATTTATTTACAATAAAATTTTAAACTTGTAATCGAAATTTTATTATAATCTTCAAAATTTTTAAATATGTTAAAAAAAATATTAAACATAGAAATCTTAATAGTGATTAAATCAAAATAACAAACATTCACGATTAATAAATTTAAACAACAAACTTTCAGCTCAAAATAGAAAAAGTTAAGGGGTTTTATGATGTATGATGCTACTTATAAGATGGTGATTTTCGGGGATGCTGGTTGTGGTAAAACTACATTAACTCAACGTTTTCTCACCAACTTGTTTAAATCTTCTACAACTATGACTATAGGAGTTGATTTTGAAGTAAAAAGTTTAGAAGTCAATGAAAAAAAAATTAAACTGCAAATATGGGATTTTGGAGGTGAAGAACGATTTCGCTTTCTATTACCTACCTATGTGAGGGGTGCCAATGGAGCGTTGTTCATGTATGATGTTACAAATTATAGTTCATTAGCTCATATTGATGATTGGCTTGTAATAATCAGGAAAGAAATTAAAGTAGAAGATAACTTTCCTATTATTGTAGTTGGTGGAAAAGCTGATCTAATAGAAGATCGTGAGGTTTCTGGAGAAGAAGGAATCAATATCTCAAAATCACGGGGAGTTAATGGTTTTATTGAATGTAGTTCAAAAACAGTAGAAAATGTAGAGGCATCATTTGAGGCATTAACACT
>CAZRBD010000001.1:65809-80086 GCA_964598265.1 uncultured archaeon | reverse complement strand
GCCACCAAAGGATCCTATTTTGTTAAAAAGAATTTCTGAAAATCTATTTTAGTACAAAAAAAAATTCTGTAGAAAGCTTAGGATGAATTCAGCTTAATTATTTATATTTTCTTCTTCTAAAGATTTTTTTTGCTTCAATCTTAGAGCTTTTCTCCTATTCGAAACCATGATTTGAAAGTCTAAATCCTTTTTATATTCATCTGCTGCCTTTATTATCATTTTAATTATCTGTTCTCTAATATCATCACTTTTAATGTTTAATCCTTTAAATATGGGTATCTCTGAGAGTGTATCTATCAAATTCTTAAGCAAATCTTTGGGTAACACATCAGACCTGTCTTTTACAGCAACTCCAATTATGTCTTCCAACTTATTATATATTTCTCGCTTACTAAATTGACAACATACGCATTTTGAACTTCTTTTTTTAAAAATTTTCAAAATAATTAATCCTGAGATAAACTTAAAATTTCTTATAAGAATTTTCTTTTCTCCCGGATAATAATCTTTATTATATTCTTCTATGTATTTTTCAGCTTTCATATATAAATTCACAAAATATAAAGCTCTTCCAAAGTAAGCAGGAATAATACAAAAGATTCGAGTGAACCAAAATGGATTGATACCAATTGGGGGATCCTCATAGAAAATATAGTAAACAATTCTACCGTCTCTTTCTTTATATAGTGTAGATTCTCTCTTTAGCATATTAAGATATGTAGAAATCGTAGAACGAGCAATTTCTTTAAAGTACTTTTTATATTCTTCCTCAACTTCCCCTGTTGCAATTTTCTTTTTTCCTTCTAAATAGAACTTTAAAATAATCCCTAAAATACGATTTTCATGAAGACGACCAGTTTTAATTTGTTGTTCTTCTGATTCATCTTCTCTATATTGATATATATAAGCTATTTCTGGTGCAAAATTTTGAACTACCTTGTCTATTAATTTGAGATCACTATTTGTAATTTGCGCACTTTCTAATTTCGCGCTTTCTAATAAAAATCTCTCTATATCTGATTTTTCTGACAAATTGAGAAATCTCTTTGAATAAATTTTAATTTTATTAAAAAAAATACTAATTTTTAATAAATTTACGCATTTTAATATATTAGAATTTCTAACTATATTTAACTTTCTATGTCACTTACATATATTAAGATATTATGAAATGTTTTAAAATAATAGATACAAGATTAGGAAAGTAAATTTAAAATTTTAAAAGGAATTAAGAGATTCATAGAGCTTTTGGATTATCAAATCTTCTTGTAGAAGGTATTTACACTTCATACTTATCTTTCCAAGCATGATCTGCTTCTTGCAATATCCTCCTCTGAATTTTTCCCATTAAATTTCTTGGTAATTCACCAATTATAGAAACTGATTGAGGACATTTATATTTTGTCATATTCTTTTCTGCCCATGATTTCACGGTTTGTGGCGAACAATCACAATCTGGACGAATTGATACCCATGCTTTTATTATTTCTCCATAATCATCATCAGGTATTCCTGCTACTGCAACTTCGGTGATATCTGGGTGCTTCAGAAGAAGTTCTTCTACTTCTTTAGGAAAAATAGAATAACCTTTACACTTTATGAGTTGTTTTTTCCTATCTCTTATTTCAATAGTACCATCTTCATTCATAAAACCAATATCACCAGTTAAAAGCCATATTTTTCCTTGATATTCAAAGATAGTCTCGTTAGTTTCTTCGGGTTCGTTTAAATATTCTAACATTATTTGCGGACCAGTGACACAAATTTCACCTGTGTTATCTATTCCAAAATTTTTATCCTCAGGATTTCCTAAACAAATCGGGCCCTCATTGAAATCATCAATAGGCCATATACCCCATTCTGTACCCGGGAAAGGTAATCCTATGCTACCTATAGGACTTTCACCAAATAAATTCCCTGCACTTACAGCTGGGCTAGCTTCTGACAAACCATAACCTTCTACAATTTTACCTCCTGTATTTTCGACAAATTTGTCTCTAACCGGTTTACGTAATGGTCCAGCACTAGATATACAAAGGATAAGTTTTCCCATTACACCGGGATATCGTCTTTTAAGATTTTTGAGTTCTGCTAGTCTTTTAAATAATATTTCCGTACCAGCATAAATCAAACCTTCTTCACATGGTAATCTTTCAATTTTTTCACATAATTCACTTTGAGACGGTGGTGTTGGAAAAAGCATTATCCACCCCCCTATAGTAAGAGTGGTGTTCATAACTATGGTGTGAGCAAAACTGTGAAATAACGGGAGAATACAAATATTACCAATTCCCGGTTTTTCTCCACCTAACCACAATTTGCATTGCTTAGCATTTGAGACAACGTTAAAATGCGTTAGCACTGCAGCCTTAGGTAAACCTGTTGTTCCTCCCGTCATAATATATGTAGCAGGATCTTTTCGTGGATCAATTTTCACCTCAGGGATATTCGGTTCAGTACTCAAAAGATCCTTAAACTTAATTGCTCCTGGATAATCAACTTTTCCAGAGGGTATTTTTTTCACAAATTTTCCTACAGCCTTTTTTAGCCCTTTTATATGTGTTAGATCTGCTAAATTTGAATAAACTACAATTTCAATGCTTGATTCCTGAATTATTGGTTTTATATATTGTTGATACAAAGAATCCAAAACGATTAACATCTTAGGTTTTATTATATCAAGCTGATGCAAAATTTCTATAGGTTGATAGGTAGGATTTATTCCACTAACTATAGCTCCGATTCTAGTAATCGCATAATATCCAACGATGTATTGAGGAGAATTAGGAAGGTGTAATACTACTACATCGCCTTTTTTAATACCTGAATTTGTTAAACCTGCAGCAAATCTTTTCACGTAATCATGAAATTGCTTGTATGTTATCCATGTGTCCAAAAACCAAAGAAAATTCAATTCAGCATGTTTTTTAACTTGTTCATCTAACAACCCATTTAATGTTTTTTCTTCAAATCTAGTGTTAAAAGGAACTCCTTTTGGCCACCAAGTTTTAAACCACCGTTTGTTTTCATCCACATTAAAAGTATCCCGTAAATTTAAAAGCATATTTTAAACCCATTCTCAATATTTAATCTTCCTTTCTTTAAGTCACTTACTTAGATAAAGCAAAATTTAAACCTTTGTAGAATAAGAAATAAAAAAAAAATAAATAAATATCATTACTGACTTATAATCTTCCCTCCTTTCTTCGTTTGATCAGGATTGTAGCAATACCAAATCAAGCTATCCCTGCAATTCACAATACAATTGCCCAAAATCTTTTAGATAATTATTTTATTCATAAAAATAGGATAAAAAATTTATTAAAATTATGTTTATTCCATCCTCAAGAATGTATAAATAAAGACGACAATGTATAAAGTTGCGGACATAATTAAACTCCATATTTTTAAAAATTCAGAAATTAAGCTAGTAGAAAAAAGGACATTTGAACCTATAAATACTACTGCTATAAAATATCCAAAGAAATGGCTTTTAAAATTTTTCAATTTAGCTTTTCCTCTAAAAAAATTTACAATTGAAGTGAAAATTATAATTATAAATCCACTCATATAGAAGAAGTTAATGACCGCTAACTTTGCAATATCTAAAAACAAGAAAAAACCAAATAAGAATATTTCCAGTATTTTTACATTCCATAAAATCTGTTTTTTTGAAGGTTCAACATATATTTGTTCATATTCACTTATTCCCGAATTATAAAACAATATGATAAGTGCTCCAATCGCTAAAGAGGTAAATAAAGAATAAGAAATTGAAAAGAGATATGGTAACAAGGGAACCCAAATAACTTCCCAAAGAAATCTAGCAAGAATAATGAATTCTGGTAAGACACTTATTGTAAAGAAGATAGGTATGATTGAGAATAGAACCATCATAAATTTAGTAATGAAGGAAACTTCAGAATTATCATCCCATTCCCCCCTTTTTAACGTAGATAATCTCCATGCAAAGGACGCAAAACTCAGAACAGAAATTATTGGTGTAATGATAGGAAAAACAAAAATAAAGAGAATATAGATTGCATTTAAACCATAAAAAAATTTTAGTCTTGAAGGAACAACACTGATAGTTTTATCAAAATTATCAATAGTGTTAGCAAATCGGTTTATAAAGAGAATTAAAAAAAACAACCAAGAAATACTAAATACAAGTGGGCATAAAATCTTGATAATTACTAATTTTATTATTGGATCATTTGAATACCATAAATTAAAGTCTGCCAAATTATATATTAAAAAGATTGCAACTGGAACAAAGATAATTGAGATCAAAATTATTAATCTGCTTAATATGATACCTTTTATCTCTCTGGGCATAATCCTTACTAATACAATGAACTTTTAATATTAATATAAAAAACCATGATTTATTAATTAATATAGTTTCCTAACCAAATCCAATAACGAGATAAATTTAAATTAGTTTATGAATAATTGTTAGTATTTTCTTTAAGTTCTTTTAGCTCCTTAATTATTTAAAAATCCCCTAAAGTAGTTTAATAATATAGAAATTTTTTATATTAAGATTTTCAAGCAATTCTGAGATATATATATTTTTATATTAAACTTTCTAAAAGTGGATTCCACAATTTACTGATGAATCTGTTTAGGAAGCAGTTAAAAAATTTATAAAATTTAATTTAAAAAAATTTAGTTTTATTTGATGCTTACGATCCTACCTTTATCCATTTTGATGACTTTATTAGCATATGATGACAAAGAAGCTCTATGAGTCACAACAATAACCGTTGTCTCCATCTCTTTATTAATTTTTTTTAATAGATCCATTACTTGTGTTTCTGATTCGGGATCAAGATTTCCAGTAGGCTCATCAGCTAAAATAACTCTAGGTCTGTGAACTATTGCTCTAGCAATACCACATCTCTGTTTTTCACCACCAGACATGTGAGCAGGGAAGTGATCTTTTCTATCAAGAAGATTAACATCTCTTAAAGCACTTATAGCTCTATTTTCTATTTCTTTTTGACGTAAAACGGTCGGCCATAATACAGCTTCTATATTTTCTATAGCGGTTAAAGTGTTTACAAGGTTAAAATCTTGAAAGACAAAACCAATTTTATGACGCCGAAGTCTGCTTAACCTATCTTCCGTAGCTCTTGCTATGTTTTCTCCATCAAATATTATTCTACCAGAATCAGGTAAATCTAATCCGGATAATACATTAAGAAGTGTTGATTTACCACAACCAGTAGGACCTTGAACTAAAATGAATTCACCTGATTTAATTTTTAAATTAACATCCCCAAGAGCTCTAATTATTGCTCCGGCACGTCTATATTCTTTATTAACGTCTATAGCTTCAATCATTATATCTTTTTCTGACATTTCTTTTTTCCTCCTCACTCACCAACTTTTTTTAGAGCTATAATTGGTCGTACTTTCAATACCTTTCTGTATGCTAAGATAAATGCTAGTAATTGTACCAATATGAAAACTACACTTGTTATAATTACAGGAAATAATCCTATTAGAATATCAGGTAAACTTAAAAGAATACCTGCTGAGTGTAGATAAGTCATTGCTGCTGTATAATGAAATAATACTTCAATTACTATAAAAAAGCCTACTATGGTTGTAAATAAAATCATACCTGAGACTAAGGTCATTATATTTTTATTAGTATAACCTATACATTTAAACGTCGCCCACACACGTCTTTTTCTTGAAACTACAATCCAAGCGTAAAGCAATGAAAGTATTAAGCTTGTTCCAAAGAAAATTAAAACAAAATAAGTCGCCGTTCCTCCAAGACTTCCGCTAAAAGCTAATTCCAAGAATAAACTTGTTAGGAAAATCAGAATAGTATATATTAATGTGAATATAGTAAAAATCTTTTTCTCACGTAGCGATAGAAGAATCGCTTTTCTCCACATTCTAAAAGCCAACAAAAATCACCATTTTTTTTTAAAAGTATTTATAAAATTATATTTAAATTAATATTTTATTTATGTTATTATAACAATTTAATAATTTAAGATTTGGTCATAATGTCAGAAATAGAATCCATTATAGATGATCTGTTAGATGAGGAATCTAACATTTTCGGTGTTGGAATTATAAGTAAAGCTGGTACTGTAGTAACCCAATTGCAAAGTTCATTTAGTTTTTCATTTTCTATTTTCCTTTTTGATCCTCCCGATTGTTTGTAGGATTTATAGTATTGATTGACGAGATTCTCGTTTTTTAATTTAAATCATTGTAATTAATTTTTATTTCTAAGAACAAATCTATATAGATAGATCTTTAAATATCTTCTTTCCAATTTTTAAAGTGAGTGGCATGAGGGGTAGATGAAAAATTATTATCTTTTTCCTCTAAATCTTCAAGTAAATCGCTTAAAGCGGACTTTTCTACAAATTTCCTATCCCTATCATGAGAATAAATAAAATGCTCCTCAAAATTATTGTTAGAAAGTAAGAGATTATAATAATTATCTGTGAAATCAGGATCTTTATTATTTAGCCCTCCAATTATTCTTCTGCATTTTGGACAATCACATACGATTTCAGGTTTAACATCTAATAATCTTTTATAGTCATCTTTTAAGAGACTAATATTAAATTTAGGAACATAGATTCTACTAATTTTTAACCTCCCAAAACTAAGGGTGTGTACAAAATTCAGCGATTTTATTACAATAAAATATTTTGTGTCAATACTTTACAGTAGTATCAGGTATTGTTTGAGTATATTTATCCATAAATTTTACGAAATACTTTTAAAAGCAAAACTCAATAAAGATCTTTAAGTTATTTATAAAGGCAAAATCGTATGAATGGAAAATACTAACTTTTATTAACATACATTAGCATAAAATGGCATAAATTTAAATTTAGAAAATTTCATATAAACGTTATGGACAATGAAGAAAAAAATATTGATTTTAAAAAAGAATTGCATAAACAAATATTGCGATGTGTTTTGATTTAAGAGTTGATTTAAAAAACCACCAATTGATTTAAATCTAGATAAAAATTAAAAAAATTGGATGTATGAGACCTTATGGATGAAAGGAATGAAAATAAGGACATAAATTTTAGTGAAGAAAATTATTTTAATGGAAAGAGTTCTTGTGGATTACTCGGTCATAAGAACAAATTCCGCACAAATTTTGATTCACCTATAGATTCCTGTTACGATCTAAATATTAATTTAGATCAAAATGATAATCAAGGTGAAATACAAAGATATAGGTGTGGTTATGATTATTCTGTTGTAAGTCATACTGTTTTGGACTTGTTTAGAAAGAAGAGGATTACAGATTTTTCTTTTACTTTTGAAGATAGAAATCTTTGGTTTTTTGTAGAAAAGGGTCTTAAGAAATATTGTAATTCTGTTGAGGCGCGAATAGAGAAGGACTTTGATTGGGATCGAAACAATATGTTATGTTATTTTTTCCTAACTCACCTTATTAAAGAAGATGTGAATAATTTATTAAGCACTCATGGAAAAATTCAATATCAATGGTGGGGTTTTACTTATAGACTCGTTGATTCCAGAACTCAATACTATCAAGTAGGTTATTCCACTGAACCGGATTATCGTAGATATTATAGATATTTAAATGCAGTTTTCAAAAGAAGTAGACATTACTTCACCAACGGTAAAAAACAGATATATGGTTACATGTACCAGTATTTAAAGGATAAAGGATTAGAAAATTTCATTCTTGAATATTCTGGTGATGGTACAATAAAATGGGATTTTAAAAAAGTACATTCTTCGCTTAAGGAAGTTTTTAAATTCGAAATAACAGGTGTTTTTTGGAGTGAAGGTTTAATGAAACAAGCGGAGGGAGAACAAATTGAAGTAGGCACACTTCGAGAAATTGTAAAAATTGGACAAAAACAAGTAACTAGGAAAATTAATATCGAAGAAAAAGCGTCTAGGGCTGAAATCGAAGCAATATCAGATAAATATAATATACCTGAAGAATCAATTGGTAATGCGTTGAATGATTCCATTGCATCTGGAAAAGGAGGTGCTTCTTCTAACTTTGCCTTGCCTTATTTAGCTACTTACGTGGCTTTAGGTTATACAATTCCTAAGATAGCAGATATCTTACAGAATCGACATGGCTTCAAGCAACATTTAGAAAACTTTGAATCTGTTCGAAAAGAATTATATCATTTTATAGAGCATCAATTTGATAGTGTTTCAAATTTATATTCATTGTTTTTAACTCCTATGTTTCATGAATTGTATGATGAGCATTATAGTATGAAAGAAGTTAGTAAATTATATTCGGGATATTTAAATTCTAAAACTCAAAAGCCTTTTAATACACAGAAATTTATTGAATTAGCTTCCAAAGGATGGGAACCAATTGAAATGATACAATATGAGCCATCTTTCTGGCATTTTTTGGGGTCTAGTGAGAAATTTTATAATGGAACATATGGAATGGCAGATAAACTTACAAGTTTTATAAATAGAAAAATTATTCCAGAATTAGATGAATACAAACACCTAAAAACTGTGTTTCAAAAAGATAAAATTGTATTCGAAGATTTAAAATATTTTCTTATGGCACCAGGTGTTATTGAGCTTTTAACTAGTGGAGTTCCATACAAAGAGGTTGGTCAACATTTTATTACGCCTTTGCATGAAGATGGTTTTGGTAAACATATAGTTCACAGAATTTTAAAGAAAGTACATCATACAACATGGGATACAATGAGAGTATCAATTAATAGAGGATTATTAAATCAGTTAATAATTTCAACACCAGAAAAAAATCAGACTCTTGAATTTTTAGCCAGCGAATTGTTACTATCTTCTGAGACTGTAAGAAAAAATTATTTGACTCCTTATTTTGCATTTAAACCTAATCATAAACCTAGCGAGATAGGGCGACTACAATGGTCTAATTTGTTAGCAGCACAAATATCAATAGTAGGTCCAATTCTTTATCAATCCTACGTTTGGGATTTTAATGCTCAAGAAATAATTGATAAAATCAGTTTTTTTGAAAATATTCTGGATGTGTCACGATGGACAGCCTTTCTATTTGGTAAAATTGATGTTAAATTCAACAAAAAGTATTTAAACACACGTTGGTGGTATGATAATTGGGGCGTAAATGTAGATTTAACGACTACAAACAAAATTCTACAAGATCTCTTATAGTTGTATAATTAATAAAAAATTTTGTTCTTTAAGAAATTTATAAATTTTAGATGTTTTATTATTTAATATAAAAATAATAAATTTTTGAAGAAAATATGTCTGAAATTGAAAGTATTATTGACGATTTATTAGATGAAGAACAGAATATTTTTGGAGTCGCAATCATAAATAAAGCAGGTTTGATTATAAGTCAGACAAGTAATTGGGATCTAAACACTGATCTTGATCTTATAAATAAAATTCTCAATGAGAAGCTAGAACTCGGTGGAAAGGGAATTTCTAGTATAGTTGTTCAAGGAATCAAGTATATGGTTGTGGAAAATACTGAAGAAAGAAAAATTGGGACAAATATCACTGGAAAAGGTCATTTAATTATCTGTCCCATCCCAATAGGCGGAACTGGTGCTTTAATATGCTACATAAACCCACAAGCTGGACCGAGAGACTGTCTTTTCACTACCCAGGAGTATGCTTTAAAATTAGTTAATTTTGTATGAAAATTTCTCTTCTTTTTTTTATTTTATAGAAATTGAGTATTACAGGACCATTTCTTTCAATTAAAAGAAACTGGTAAAAAATCAAATAATTTTGATAGTAGTACTAAACTATCCGATAAATAGTGACACTCCCTATAGTAATTTTGATGATAATCAAAAGGGAAAATACAGGAAAAAACTATGGGATACAATGAAAGAGTTAAATCTTGACAATATGTTTGTTACCGAAATAGCTTAAAACCTGTAGAAAACTATGAAGATTTAAAATATTTTATTTTTTTTCATTTGGGTTATATCTCAAAATAGTAGCTACTCCCGCGTGAATTTCTTCCATATCTATTTTAAAGATACTCTCATTGTTAATCGTTAAAGTTCCATCAAAAACATGTGTTTTGTCATACTGCGAGAATCCATCTTCATCAAAAATGTATCGAAAATCAGAAATTTTTTTTCCAGCAGGGTATTCTCTTGTATTTAAAATATAGAGATCCTCACATTCACTATGAGGTCTTAAAGGATTTCCCCAACCTGTTTTCTCATGAATAAAATCCATTAATTTTGCTTTGATTTCACTTTCTTCCATTATAAATACGGCAATTTTAATTTGGTTACATTTTAAAACTCATAAATTCCAATAATTACTTAAAAGTTTTAATAGAGTAGATCTTATTTTTTTTACATCTTGGTGATTAACTTCACTTGAAGGTTCAATTTTCTCACAAAGTGGTTGTTTGTATTCCTCATTTAGAAGGGCTTTTATAACTGCATGAACACAGAAAGGTAAAGCTATAAGGCTATAACCTCCTTCTAACACGAAAACTAATTTTCCTTCACAAATTTCATCAGCGAGCTTTAAAATCTTTTGCGTGAATTTATAATATGAGATGCTAGTCATAAGATTATTACCTATAGGATCATCAAAATGCATATCGAATCCAACAGCAACTATAATAAGATCCGGAGAAAATTCTTTTAAAATTGGTTCGAGTATATCCATAAACTCAAGAAAATTTTCGTCAGTAGATTTCATTGGTAATGGAAAGTTAATACTCTTACCAATTCCTTCTCCATCACCAAGTTCATGTATAAATCCGATATCTCCTTCCACAAAATCATATTCATGCACCGAAAAATAAAGTACACTTGGATCCTCATAGAAATATTGAACTAATCCATCCCCAAAATGATCATCGATATCAATAATTGCAATCTTTTCATGAAATTGTAATTTTTCTCGTAAATATAAAACTGCATTTGCTATATTATTAAAAATACAGAGACCTGAACCTATTTCTCGTAAAGCATGATGCCCTGGTGGTCTTATAAGTGCAAAAGATTGATTAATCTCTTTGTTTATCACCTTTTCCATTGCAATAATTGCACCACCTACCGCTTTTTTGGCTAATCCATAGGTATCAGCAGTAATAAAAACCTCCTCCCCTATTAGCCCACTACCTAATTTTGAAAGATATTTTACTGAATCTATGTAGTATTTGGAATGGGCTAATTCTAATATAGAATCATCAATTACTATAGGTTCAATTACAGTCACATTATCGTGTTCAAGGATTTTCTTTTTATTCAAATAAGTTAGAATAGATTCAATCCTCATAGGTGTTTCATACGAAAGAAATATGGGATGTGGATAAGGTGGGATGTGTTTCGTAGCAAAATCTTTGTCAATAATTAATCCGATTTTTTTATTAGACATCATATTATTTTTAAAATATTCAGAAATAACTAAATTAATATAATTAAATTAGCATATTTTTTTATTTTTATTTTTTTATTCGGGAAGCGTTGCTACTGCCCGAACCCACCCCGCACCAGCACGTGCAATCTTTATTGGAAAACAATAAATGGTAGCTCCCACAGGGGGAACTTTATCTAAATTTGTTAATTTTTCAATTTGAAAATATCCCAATTCAATCCCTGCGAAATGACCTTCCCAAATAATAGAAGGATCAGGTTGCTTTGCCCTCACGGTTTTCTTCCATTTTTGCCCTGTTATTGAGAATGGGGCATCCCAACTCCACGAATCTGTGCCAACAATATGAACTCCTTGTCGAATAATATGTAATGTCGCGCTTCTTCCAACGCCGACACCATGATTAATGTAATCTTTTGTCCCGTGATGATTTGAAGCATTAGTGCTTATTACTAATATATCCCCTTTCTCTAATTCATAATTAATATCCCTTAATTTGTTATCTATATCATCTGGAGTCATAATGTATCCTTCCTCATAATCTGTAACATCTAAAACAACTAAAGGACTTATACACCATTCTAGCGGAATTTCATCTATCGTCATTGCTTTTCTCTCTCTCGTCTCCCTATCTTGAATGGAAGCAAAATGCCACGGGGCATCCATATGGGTTCCACTATGTGTGCCTAATGTTATAGTTTCTGTTGCCCAACCCTTCCCATTTGGTAAGTGTTCTTTCGGTTTTAGTCTAGGGAATACAAAAGCCATCTGTTCAGCACCCTCTTCATGTGTACTATAAGAAATTGAAGGCTGCGTTAAAGGGGGATCAAATACCATCTCATTTGGATTTATTAGTGGAATACTTAGATCAATAAATTTCATGGTAACCAGTTTAAATTAACTTTGAATAATTTATGTAATTTTGAATTTTTTAAAACATTATTTACATTATTTAAATCTATTCAATTATAAGGTTTTAAATACAATTTCTCTTCTTAACCTTTTGTATGGGGATAAACAAACAAAAAAAAAAGATACTTATCTTAGGATTGGCTAATAGCGGTAAAACATCTATAGCGTATACCATGAAGAATATCACAGATTTGAACTCATTTACTTCCTTAACGCCAACAAGAGGAATAGAGATTTCTGATTTCTCTGAAGGTGATACAGATTTTCTAATATGGGATTTTGGAGGTCAAGAAAAGTACCGAGACCGCTATAAAGAAAATTTAAATAAATATGTTTTAGAAACTAACGAAATTATTTATGTAATTGATATCCAAGATGAGAATGTATATTTTATTTCTGTCGTTTTTCTAAGAGAATTACTTAACGTGTTAAAAACTGCCGGTTATTTTTTTGAAGTCTCTATTTATTTTCATAAATTTGATGCTAACTTCACTCCAAATGAAGAAAAAATCACAGAACTTGTAAAAATTATTGATGAAGAAATACCTGAGGGTTTTTCATATAAGATTTATCACACTAAAATCCATGCTCTTTTTGATAAAAAACCTTCGGAATATGTATTATAGAGTTGTTTCCGACTTATTTTCCCAATTTACTTGAAAATTTAGGAATTTTTTTAAGAAGGGAAATTCTTACATAATAGAATTTTAAATATTTCTTTTCTTCTACATTGATCACTTTTCTGAATGGTAATGTTAGAAAAGAAGATAAATTAAAAGAGGATTCAATATGCGAATTGGACTTCAAATTCCAAGTTTTACATGGCCTGGTGGTATATCTGTACTTAGATCAAAGCTATCTGAAATTGCCAAGGCAGCCGAAAAAGCAGGGTTCTATAGTATATGGGTTATGGATCACTTTTTCCAACTACCCATGATTGGGCCTGTTGATGAACCAATGTTAGAAGGGTATAGCACACTGAATTATCTCGCCGCTATAACAAAACGTGTAAAATTAGGTACATTAGTTACTGGGGTCGTGTATCGACATCCAGGTGCCTTAATTAAGTCAGTGACAACGCTTGATGTGCTTTCAGGTGGACGTGCATATTTTGGAATTGGAGCAGCTTGGTTTAAACAAGAAGCTGTTGGTTTAGGACTTCCTTTTCCATCCACCAAGGAGCGTTTTGAACGACTAGAAGAAACACTTAAAATCGCCAAATTATTATGGTCTGATACTCGAGAACCCTTTAATGGAAAACATTATCAATTATCTGAACCAATCTGTAGTCCTCAACCGATTTCAAAACCACACCCCCCTATTCTAATTGGTGGTGGTGGTGAGAAAAAGACTTTGAGATTTGTAGCTAAATATGCTAATGCGTGTAATATTTTTGCTTTTATGGGGAATAGAGTAATCAAAGAAAAACTCAAAGTATTGAAGAAACACTGCGTAGATATAAACAGACCATATGATGAAATAGAACGAACTGTTCTTAGTATGGCTAATATTTCTCAAGGTAATATGACCGGGGCGAATGTTATCAAATACTGTCGTAAGTTAGCTGATATAAGCATCCAACATATCATATTCAGTTTGCCTAATGTTCATGACATCGTACCTCTGGAAGTTTTTGGTGAAGAAATTATCCCCAGTACCACTGATTTCTAATCTCTTTAATTAACGGAATAGATATCGTTGGAGGTAACCTATGTCTTTAATAAGTTTTGCTTATTGCCCCATTGATTACAAGAGCAAGCCTATTAAACATCTGTGTTAAACTATTCGATATTAAAAAGGTTTGTTATATGGGGCTGGATTACCAGTTAGTTATACTAAAACTTATTTTTTATTCTAAATAACTAAAAAATATAGATATATTCTTTACAATAATGCTCTAACCTTATGTAAGAAGATTTATGACAGATTCGTCAAAAATTGCGTATTTAATTCTGAAAAACTGTGTTGGATGCGGAATTTGTGTCAATA
>CAZRBD010000001.1:0-65799 GCA_964598265.1 uncultured archaeon | reverse complement strand
TCCGTATTCTTTAATAGGTTACTTTTCTTCACTGGCGAAAATAAGTGAAAAAAAATGTAATGGATGCGGAAAATGTGTTCAAATTTGTCCCCATAGGGCAATAAAAATGGATAAACATGAATCCTTATGAAGATTAGTATAATTTTACCTGTTTTTATCGTTTTTTCGACTTTCTTGTTTTTCATAGAGTTTTTCAATATAATTATTAAGATTTTCAAATAATCCTTCCGAATCAGAAGAAACTTCTAAAGACTTAACATTTTGAAATTCCTTCTTTACTGAGTCCAAATATTCATCTTCAAAATCAAAGTCCGAGTTTGAATCCATTCTTTCTTTTTTATGTTTATTTCTCATTCTCATAACTCTCACAATCTTATTTTTTAATGTATTTAAATAACTGCCACTATTTTCTGAATGATGTGTAATTTTATCTCCCCTCTCCATTTTTGCTTTTTCAAACTTATCTAAAACTCTCCGATTAGTTTCATTGATTTCTGTGCTTTTTAACCATTCTCTTTGAATATATGGAACATCAAGTAGAAATGGCCTCTTAATTGAATTTACTCTAACAATACATTGCCCTTTTTCTAAAATTGATAAATATTCTTCATTCTCCCCATCTACATTTAATAATTTACAGAGAAATTCTTTATCTATATGAGTCTTAAAGCATACTAAAACACCACAATTTGCCAAAATCTCTTCACTAATATCAGGATGAGTTGCTAAAGAAATCAAACATTCACCTGTACCTCTTTGAAGGAGAGCTATGTCTTCTAAATACGATGTTAACTTGTTTTTTTTTGTAAGGTCTTTTGGAGCAAAATATTGAGCATCTTCAACAATTGTAATGTGCTTAATCCCTTGGAAGTTATATGCACCTCGTGTAAGGTTTTTATCCCATAGATATTTCAATACCATGTTAAGAAAAAATAGAGCATCCTCTTTTTCTCCCCCTAAACGGATAATGGAACTTAAATCAATTAATATATTTCTATCGAAAAGATTTTCTGTTTTAATTTTGTGTTCCGTACCAAATATCGCTTTTAAGGGCCCCAAGGAAAATCTTCTTATCCTATTTGTGATACTGATGAGTGTTTGACTTAACATTGGAATTTCAGCTCTCTTATTCTTTGCATACCCTTTACAATACTTATAGAATCCTTGCCAGCTTTGAAATTCCTTATTTTTACAGACTTTTGTTAATATCTCTACTAAAACTTTTTCCATCTGCGGAGAGAACTCGGCATTATCATCTAAGAATTTACCACTCTTCAAGATATCAAATATCCTCTCTGCGTGAATTTCCGGAAGAGTATCTCCAGGATTGAATATATTTATTGAAAAATTCTCTCCCGGTCTTATTATCATCAAATCAATGATTTTTCTCTGCAAAAATTGATATTCTCCCTTGAATTCTGCCAGAAGGAAAGGAATCTTATAACTTTTTGTTATGTTTATTAAGAAATTTTGAAGGAAATTACTCTTACCTGTACCTGTTGCACCGCAAACAAACATATGTTTCTCGAGATCTTCTAGAGATAGGAAAAACTTACCTTTCTTTCTTCCTTCTTTAACGATTCTTCCTATCTTTATCTTTCCTTTCCGGGCTTTAAAAAAGGAGGGCTTTTTTAATTCTACAATATCGTCATCAGAGTGATGTACTGAATAAATAAAGAATACTGTAGAAAAACATAGCAAAAAGAGAAAAATAGTATCCATGAGTACTTGATCTGAAGATCTTAGTGAATCTGAAGTAGCTATTAGATACGGAAATGAAGTGAAACCAAAGATAATTATCGAAGTCCCTAATAAAAAGATAATCAGGAATTTTAACTTATTTACTGAATTCTCTCTCTTCCGAGATATTAAGAATAATGTATTTAGGATTATAATAACAATGTTTAAAACAAAATAAAATAACAGAAACTCAGAAGAATCCAGAAAATTAGCCATTTAATTCTTTTTTGATTAAACACATTAAAACACCACTAGATTTCCTACTCTAAAAATTGTTCCTAAAATTATTAAAATTATTGTTGGCAAAAATAAGTGAACAAAAATGTAATGGATGCGGGAAATGTATTCAAATTTGTCCTCATAAGGCAATAAGAACTAGAAAAACTTCGATGCATTGAAGAGTCTGAGAATACTAACCTGCTGAGTTTAGAAAAAGTCATGAAAATAATTATTAGTCAAGGGAAATAAATCTTGTAAGAGCTCAATTTTTTCTTTATTAACTGAAACAAAACCAAATTCTAGTAGATTACTAACTGTTCTAAAACCTGCTAACAGTTGTGCTAAATATTTAATTTCTATCTCTATATCAGTGACTTTTTCTAACGATTCATTATACTTAACATTAATTTGTTTTTCTTCCGATGTTAATGTGAAAAATCCATTATTCCAAGAGCAAAATTTATCTGTAATGTGTAATATTACAGAAAAGTCATCAAGAGGATATTTCAAATTCTCTAAAACAGTTTTTACATCTATTATTCTTAGAAGAGAGTTATCTATCACATATATGTTTTTTATTCGGGGAGTTTTTAAAAGATCTATTATATTTTCATTTGCGGAAAAAGCCCCAGCTATATATTTTCGTTGATCTCGATGACCCCATAGAAAATTGAAGATTGTCTGTTTAGCTATTTGATCCAGCCAGAATGTTTCTTGGATCCATATTGTTTTATCGGGGTGTTTTAACAACTCCCACTCACCATCCTTTTTAGTGAATGTTATTATTACAAAACCAACAGGTTGGGTTCCGTTATAGCAAATAAATTTATAATTATTTTTGTATAACCGCCTCCAATATTGAATCTCAGGTCTTTTTGCTATATAATCAAAATCTAAAATAGCTCGATCATAAACTGTTCTAATATCATCATTTATCCTTTCGACTTCTTTCATGCAATAATCCGTTTCTCTGTATAAAATATCCGAGATATTAAATTCATAAATAAAATATAAATCAACAAGTTTATAACCTAACATCTCATAAAAGGAATGCTTAAATGGAAATAGAACAGAAAGGGGAATATCATTATCATGCATATCTTCAAACATTTTTAACATAATTTCTCTTATAATACCACGATTACGATATTCCGGTTTTGAAGCAACCTCCGCCACTCCATACATTTTAAAATCTTGAGAACGCATTCTCATGTCAAATGGAATAATTCTTGTTCCCGCAACTAATTGTTCCTCATTAAACGCTCCATAATGCAAATCCATAGGTACTTTATCTGAAGGCCATTTTAAATCTTCATAATTATTCTTGGCTGTTTCAAAAGCATATCGCACTAATTTTCTATAAACTTCGCGATCTTTTTCAGTTAATTTACGAATCTTAAAATTTCCTTTCATCTCTATTAATCTCTTAATTTCAATTATATATTGAAACCTAGTTCTTAATAAGTTAAAAGACTTATGAGTCATTTTAAAGAAAAGTGTTAATTCTGAAGATATAAGAGAGTACCTTAGACATAATATATAGGGAATGTATAAAATTATTATAGTAAAGAACCAATAAAAAGAAAAAATAAAATTTAAGTTTTGATTTGGAGTCGAAAATCTCTAGATACCTTCATGTTACTTGGACTCCAATTGGACCTGTAAAGGAATGGCCATCTGTGGATGTGACTGTGGCGCTTAAAGTAAAATTACCAACATTTTTAGGAAATATATCAATTCTTACACCTCTTCTGCTTAAGCTTCCCATTGTTCCTAAATATCTAGAGAAATCTGATAAATTTAATTCAACCAACTCTGGAACTCGAACGTTGATCCCTTTTATAGGTTTACTACTACGGTTTTGAACTAATAAATCAAAAGATTTTTAAAATTAGTTAGAGTTATTTCAAATTACAGCATTCATTTACTCAATTATTAGGCTAAAACAATTTAAAAGAAAAAAGAGAGAAATAAAAAGAAATAATAAATACTGAAGTTGATTATGGCTCTTGTGGATTAAGTGAATGAGCTAAAATAATTTATAAACTTTATATTTGCATATTAAATTTGTTGTTTACGTTTAAAAATTACGTATATAAGTCCTATTGTACCCACTGCAGTAAGTCCTATAAAAATTATTGAGTAACCAGGAATAGCTTCTCCACCTGTACTATCATCGCCAAGAAGAACATCATGATCTACAGCAATATAAGTCTCGAAAGATTTATCTTCATATCCAAATGCAGAGATATTCATTTCAAATAAGATTGGATCTTCTCCAGGTTTTACGGTTATAGGTTCTAAAGATACAAAATACAAGCCACTCCCTAAATTTAGAACGATAGAGGAGACGTCAGTGCTATTCCACCACATCTGTATTGTTACATTGTCTATACCATGATTAGATTCATTATAAATATAGAACGTTATATTAAATTCCTCCAGTGAGAAAGATTGATCTCTAATCTCAATAAATAATAAATTTGATACACTGACTGGTGCATCGTCAGGTTCTGGTTCAACTGCAATATTCATTTCATAATACTTAACATTATGGTAAGCTGCTGAAAACGTCATATTCAATAAAATAGGATTTTCATCAGGCTCAACGAATATCGGAAGTAAGGAGACATTGTAAAAGCCATTTCCATTATCTTTGATATCATTTGAAAGGATAAGATTTCCATTCCACCACATTTGAATAGAAACGTTAGAAACTTGTAAGAAAGTAACTTGACTAGTAAGATTTATAGATACTATAAATTCTGTTTTATAAAATGATAAATCAAGAATTTCTACGACAAAACTAGGTGGTATTATATCAAGATAATTATATTTTATTATAGTATTAAGGCCGCTGTCATTGATAAATAAATCGTTACTTACTATTATATTTTCAGAAATTATATTATCCTCACATGTACCAGATTTTATTGCAATTCCTCCTATTGCGTTGTGATATATGTAATTCTCAGTAATATTATTATCATTGGAATTAAAACGTAGTGTTATTCCATATTCTAAGTTATCATTAGCGGTATTTCCCGAAACCGTGTTGCTATCACTAAAGTCTAACCATATCCCATGAATAGTGTTGTTATGTGCAGTATTTTCCGAGATATTGTTGTTATTACTATTATATATATATATATCCCATGGACAGTGTTGTTATATGCGGTGTTTCCCAAGATATTGTTGCCATTACTTGCGCCTAAATCTATCCCATGGACAATATTGTTATATGCGGTGTTTCCCGAAATATTGTTGTAATGACTATTAGTTAAATATATCCCATAGTTGTTATTATCAACGGTATTTCCCGAGATGTTGGTGCTATCACTAAAGTCTAACCATATCCCTGAGCCTTTGTTGTAGGTTGCATTATTTCCCGAGATGGTGTTATTATCACTAGTGGATAAATATATCCCATTGTCAGTGTTGTTATATGCGGAATTTCCTGAAATGTTGTCATTATTACTCGATGATAAAACTATTCCATGCTGATTATTATTAGAAGCTTTATTTCCTGAGATTGTGGTATAATTACTCAAAGATAGATATATCCCTGACCCTTTGTTGTAGGTTGCATTATTTCCCGAGAAAGTGTTATTATTGCTCTCAGAAAAAAATATCCCAAATTGATTGTAATTTACATAGTTTCCCGACATTGTGTTATTTTCACTATTATATATCAAAAAACCATTTCCTCCATTATTTGAACAGTTATTATTTATCAATGTTCCGTTGTTTGAATTATTCAATTTGATTCCCGCATCATAAAAAAAATCACTCCCTGCGTTGTAAACCGTAACATTTCTGACTATAAAGTAATCGCTCTTGGAATTATTGATATAAATTCCACTTCCCGTAGGTGAACTACTTGCATCAATGGTGACATTTTCAATAACATAAGGATTACTCCACGATCCGTCACCACTACACCAATCCAAATCCGCTGTAGCGGACCAATTATTATCAACATGAATAGAGTTAAGAGTCCAGAAACCCGAATTCTTTGGTCTTTTTGAAGAGAACTTGTCTCGAGTTTCCAAATTTTCATTATTATTTAATGGAGCAATGAAAATACTTTTACTATTCGTCGATATCGCGAATATTATACCTATAGTTATGATAATCAATTTTACTCTGTTTTCTTTTCTCATTATATTCCACACTCTGATTTCCTAATAATTAATAAGTTGAGATAAAATATTTTTATTAAAACCTATTTTCTGATCATATTTAATCTCTAACTACATAAATGCCTTTTGTTCTAAAAAATCTTACAATTTTAAATACTGTTATTTAGAATATTAAGTGTCAAATTTGACAATTTAATTAAATAGAAACATTTACATAAAGGACAATATGTTCAGTTTTCTTCCAGAATTCGACTTTGGATGGTTAGTAGACCCGTTAAATAACTTTTTAGATGGTTTAAATTACTTTTGGTATCTTTTCTTCAAAAATGGCAATTACATATTATTTCTATGTTTCTCATTAATGGGAATTGTGTTACTATTACACGCCAGAGAAAAAGAATATGACGAAAAAATTCATGGAAATGCTGAATTGGTGAAAAGACGGGGAAGAGCCGGGTCCGCAATTTTCATTTTCATCGGATTCGGATTTTTATTTAAGATACTTTCAACATTTCTGTATAATGTCTTTACTAATTTCCCCGAACCTCAAATTGTCATTAATTATATAGGAGATAAATTAGCTTCAATAAATTCATTAGAACAAGTCTATACATTGACCCTATATGAGAAAAGTCTGTTTTTTCTAATCAGTTTCATCTCCCTATTAGCGATTTTGTTTATTACTGTTGGAATCTATCTTATGATCTTTAATAAATTCATCCTTCGTTCTAAATTAAAATTCCTTCCCTTTCTTGGAGTAGGATTCTTTTTTTGGATTCTGTTTGGATTTCAAACTTCATTAAGATTATTAGTGTAATTTTACCTGCTTTTATTGTTCAAAATCAATCTATGGTGAATTATCATTTGAGTTTTTAAAATTGTTTTTAAAAAATTCCTGTATCGTTTTATTTACGATTGATCTATTCATACCATACTTTTTAGCAATCTCTTTGCTCATCCTCCTCTGGATATCTTCTAGAAATTCTTTTTTATCCTTAATTTCTTTTTTATATCGCCGATTTACATCTCTCATTTTTTCTCGAAATTTCGGATCGTCACCCCTTTCTCTCCTTTCTTTAGCTTGTTTTTCTTGATATTCAGGATCGTTTTGATATTTGTCTGAAACTCCCTTGCTTACTTTTTCCAGCCATATTGGATCTTTTGCCTTCTCTATCGAAATTTTTCTTATTTTTTCGATTACTTCAAGCCTCATTCTACCTCCTTCCCCACCTTCCGTCATATTATACCCTTTATCTGGATTCATCGAATCATATTCCTTAACATAATATCTTTCCTTTTCTTTCAACTCTGCCTCACTATAAGCAACGTCTTCCTGTGTCACAATAAATGCATCAGGACCATATTTAGCTAGAGCGTTATCGAGATGAGTACCATATATTTTTTTATCAAGATTAGCTTCTCGTTCTCGCTTTAATGCCCTACCATCATCTAAATGCTCACTCCATCTTTCTTCTATTGTCTTTCCAGTTTTTCCTAAGTAATTTTTCCCATTATGAATATTATTTGCTCGATAAATGTAACCAGAGGGAGCTTTTTCACTCTTAACCATGATTGAATTTTTGTCTTTTTTACTATTTATTTCAAAACAAATATTTAAACTTAAAATATAAAATAAAATCCCCAGACGTCACTCACAAAAGAAATTTTTGTTTAAATAGATCTATACATAAAACTAGTAAAATTAAAAAAAATGGAGCTGATGTAAAATACCTGAAGAGCAAATAATAGAAGAGATAATGATACCAAATATGAGCTTAGATGAGATAATTGATTTATTAATAGAGGTACGAATCGATTTAAAAATGTTAAGAAGGTATATCGACTCTGAAGATATAAAAGAGTACCTTAAACACGCAATACAAGGAATAGATATTGTTGGGTGCGAGCTAACACAAAATATCGCGAAAATGTTAAAGGAAAAATAAATTTCAAAATAGTTTGAATAATAAAGTATTTTTTGTTTAAATAGTATGGTTTAAATTTCTATTATACCAAAGAAATGAGATATTACAAAAATGAATGGAGGGAAATAAATGGCAGGATTAGACGAGATGTATGATGCTCGTGGAGATATTGAAAATTATATAGAGCAGAAAATTAGGGATTTGTTAGAAAAATCTATGAATGAATATCAAGATCCAAACTGGGTACAAGCAGCTACGCTCTTTAAACAGTTGATAGTACCATTAGACATCTATATAATGGGTCGTTTGGTTAAATTGGCACAAGATATTGTCAATATTGCAGAACAAAATAATGTGCAAGCGATTTATCAGGATATTCCAGGGTTGTATAATCAAAAAATAGTGGATGGAAAATCGATTAAAAACGATAAATTACCTGATAATATACAGGTAATAAAATACGACGAGATTGTTAATAATATTAAGAAATGGATAGAGAACCAAAAAAAACGCGAGAAAGAATTTAATACTTAACTTTTTTTTTTCAATTTGCTATCTTTTAAGGTAATAGAAGTAAATAGCTTTAATCTTAAATTAGATATATCAAATTTACTATAAACAATAAGAGAAAAAAGTAAAATAAAAAAAATTTAATAAGATTTCTACTACATCATATCGCTCATGCCTTGGGTCATTCCACCGCCCATTCCACCCATCCCCGGCATTCCACCGCCCATTCCACCTGGTGGCATACCTCCAGGCGGTCCAGCAGATCGTGCAGCAGCGATAACATCATCAATCCGTAAAATCATTGAAGCAGCTTCAGTAGCACTTTTAATTGCTTGAATTTTGACAACTGTGGGTTCGACTACCCCAACTGCCATCATATCAACAATAATTAAATCAGATTCTAAATCCTGACCAGCAAAAACATTTCCCTGTTGATGGGAAGCTCTTAATTTCATGAGTGAGTCAATTTGGTCAAGACCTGCATTTTCAGCCAAGGTTTTTGGGATTATATCGAGCGAATCGGCGAAAATTTCTACAGCGAGTTGTTCACGTCCCCCTAGGGTAGAGGCATATTTTCGCAATTGGATAGCAGCTTCCATTTCTGGAGCACCACCACCGCCCACGATTTTCTGATCTTCAACGATATCTCTTATAACGCATAAGGTATCATGAATTGCTCTTTCGACTTCATCAACAATAAGGTCAGTCCCTCCTCGAATAAAAATGACAACCGCTTTTGGATCTTTACACTCTTCAATGAAAATCCAAGAATCGTTCATAATTTTGCGTTCTTCAACCAATCCTGCCCATCCAAGTTTTTCAGTGGTAACATCATCAAGATTAGTAAAGATTGCAGCACCAGTAGCTTTAGCGAGTTTTTCGATATCAGATTTTTTAACACGTCTAATCGCCATAATTCCCGTTTTAGAAAGAAAGTGTTGAGCCATATCATCTATTCCTTTCTGGCAGATTAATACATTTGCTCCGGAGTTTTGAATTTTTTCGACCATATTTCTTAACATTTTCTCTTCTTCATCAAGAAATTGTTGAATTTGTTCTGGACTGGTAATTTGAAGTTTAGCGTCAAATTCAGTCTTTTCGATTTCAACAGCGCTTTGCAAGAGTAGAATCTTCGCATTTTTTATTGATTTTGGCATTCCAGGGCTAACGACTTCTTTATCGAGGATAATACCTTTTATTAAGCTGGTATCATCGATACCTTCACCTGCTTTCTTTTGGATTTGAACTTTATCAATATCAGCGACCCAATCACCTTCATCATTTTTTTCAGCGACTGCTTTAATAGCCTCCATGCATAATTGAGCAAGTATTTCTTTTGATTCTGAGACAATTTTAGATGACATACAAGTCATTCCAGCATTACGTAAACCTTTCTCATCATCAATACCGCTTTTTACTGAGATATTTTCGAGTATTTCAATAGCCTTTTCAGCGGCTTTTCGAAATCCTTCGGTAATTACTGTTGGATGTATTTTTTGTTCAATCAGTTTTTTAGCTCGTTTTAATAATTCACCAGCAAGAATAACAGAGGTTGTTGTACCATCACCAACTTCGGAATCTTGAGTTTTAGCTACTTCGACCATCATTTTAGCGGCCGGATGTTGTACATCAATTTCTTTTAAGATTGTAGCTCCATCGTTAGTAATAACGACGTCTCCAAATTGGTCTACAAGCATTTTATCCATTCCACGCGGTCCAAGTGATGTTCTTATAGCTTCAGCAATGACAATCGCAGCAGCGATGTTATTTGACATAGCATCTCTACCACGCGTTCTCTCTGTACCTTCTCTCATTATTAAAATGGGCGTTCCACCTAATTGTGCCATATTTTTCACTTTTGATTTTAATATTTAAAAATTTTATTTATATAGATCTCTAAGTCATAAAATTAAAAAAGTTTACGATTTTTCCATCTATTCTACAATACATTAGGAATTAGATTTAGAAAAGTTTAATCTTTAACTTTTAGGTATAAATAAGAATTTACTTTCGTTCATATTACATTTTTTCAGATCAATTTTACTCATTTTTTTGCTTTTTCCTGAATTTCTATGCGTTCTTCTTCATCCTTAAATGGTTTCACAGGTTTTGAATAATCAATTGGAACATCGCAAGCCAAGCAAACATTTTCCAAATTAATTAATGCTCGAGCACAATTTTCACAATAATTAGCACCACATTTGCATATATATGAGAACCGTAGCACTTCACTTATACAAACCAAGCAAATTTTCTTCTCTTTAGAAACCACAATCTTTTCTTCTGACACTTGAACAGGTAATACAGAAATACGAATAATTTATGGTAAAATATAAAATAATATATAGATATCTATATATAGATAATTATAGAAAACTATTATGTAAATTTCTAATAAAGGTTAAGTAAATTATGGGTTATAAAACAATTTCCGTTTCAGACGAGGCGTATAATGCGCTTAAACGTAAAAAACGGAAAAAAGAATCATTTAATGATTTAATTCTTCGATTAACATCAGAACCAGCTCAAAAGGAAATCCTTGAGTTAGCAGGATCTTGGCAAGGTTCAAAAGTTGAATCAGATAAGCTTTTAAAGATAATATATGAAAATCGAAAAAACTCACAAATCCGAAGGGTTGAATTATAATGGTTCTTTTAGATACAGATATTCTTATACAATTCTTAAGAAATGACGAGGATGCGAAGAAGGAAATTTCTAGACTACTTGAAAGCTATCAGTTATTGTCAACATCTTCCATTAATGTTGCTGAATTATATTTTGGAGCATATCTCTCGGAAAGTAAAGAAGAAAATATAAATGCAGTTAATAAATTACTGTCTAAGTTGGTAATATATCCCTTTGATATTATTGACGGGAAGATTTATGGTGAAATTAGAGCAAGCCTAAAAAGAAAGGAGGAATTAATTAATGAATTAGATATTTTTATTGCTTCGATCGCTATTGAAAAGGATATTAAATTAATAACACGAAACATTAAACACTATGAAAAAGTTCATAAAGTGCAAGTAGAAACTTGGTAAGCCTGAAAAAAAGTCGTGGATAGCTGATGATTCAATCGAAAAAAACTATAATAGGTTATTTAGTGAGTTCTCTTCTTTTTGGTCGTAAATCTTTTCCACGGCATCTACGGCACTTTTTAGCATTTACTGGATTAAGAGCTCCACATCTTCTACATACAGATTTCTCTAGTAAATGATATCTTGCGATTCTTCTCTTAAGGGGATCGTCGATCGGCACGTCTCTTCAGTTTTTAAGTACTTTCTATTCTTTAAATTATAACTTAGAATTAAATATAAGAATAATTTCTAAAACACATGATTCAAAATAAAATTTTTGTTTGAACAGATGATGAATATGATAAAATTTGATAAAATTAAAATTAAATAATTAATAGATCTACTTACCGATTACAATACGTAATATAGTTGATTTATTTTGCCTAGAGAAATTTTTGATGAAGAAAAGTTTTTGGAGATCTCTGAATTTGCCATTCATTGTCGAGTTAAGCGTTTAAAACAATTAGTCAAATTAAAGTTAAGGACCAAGAAAATTCTTTACACTTATACTGTTGATCCGCTGACCGCAGAGAGGTTATTAAAAAATATTAGTTGTGATATTATAGAAATCTAAAATGACTTCTTGAAGTTTGAAATTAAATTCAAATTTGTCCTAATAGTAGTTTAATTAACACATAAATTAAATCTCTACCTTTCGAAATGGGTAAATATAAATTATTTCATTTTTTTTAATTGTAATATTGGTATTAATAATTTTCATCGAAAAATTCGAATTTAACTTTTAATAAAGTTGAGCTGAATAAGACATGATACAATCACTCTACCTTTTCCAAAGCAATACTAAAGAGTTAATTTATAATAAGAACTTCCAAAGCGACGAAAAACTACAAATGTTTAGCTCTTTTTTTTCTGCATTGCAAACCTTCGTATCAGAGTTAACAGAAAACAGTTCAGAATCTTTGAATACAATAGAATTAGGAGAATATTTTGTTTTAATAACACGTATACCTGAGATATCATCTGATTTAGTAATCATTACAGCAAAAGCAGACATAAAAGAAGTCAAAAAGATTATTCCAAAAATCCAAGATATCATTCAAACCCATGAGGAATTGTTTAATAATTGGGATCATACACCAGAAAAACTTGAAATGTTTGACTTAAAAATAATACAATTAGTTCTTTCGGAAAGGCAATTATCTGGTGAATCATCATTAACAGCGGATCAGAGTGTTATATTAAAGTCAATATGGGATCAAAAAGGTTCTTTATCAGAGCAAATTAGAGGAGATTTATCAAAAAAAAGAGAGGACCTTAATTTTCGGTATCTGACAGAAGAAAATTTTCTTAAAAAATACGAAATGTCAAAGAAATTAATAGAAATCTCAGAGAAGCTTCGAGACGATGAAAAATTTATTGAATACCAAACAGAATCAAAATCTCTAAAAGATGAGATCAAAGATCGGAAACTGAGATTAAAATATTATTTAAATAAAGTAATTGAATCATTAGAATTTTCGAAATACGCAGAAACATATTCATATCTATATTCATTTTGCCTAAAACTAAATAATTTTGCTGAATCCCATATTGTTGAAAAATATAAAACATATGCAAAGACTTTGCTCAATCGAAAAAAAATTCCTAGAGAAGAATTCAAACAGGTTATTAATGATATTTCAAAAATTGAGGAAGAGATAGGTGAATACTTTTCATTGGATGTGTAAATAAATCACTTTATTGATACCTACTTTTAAAAACTAATAATTAAGATTTTTTTTAATAAAATTAATTAACAATTTTTAATAGAGATTAATAAGAATAACAATATCTATACTTTTTACTAGAGGTATAAATTTTTAATGATATATTACAATTAGTTTAAAACTCATGAAAGTTCTTCCGGCAGATAAAACTTGTATAAATTCTGGATTCTTATGTAATAACTGTCAAGCTAGACTTGATGCGGGAGAAATATCCGAATTCGAAATTGACTTAGCTAAAGATTTTATAAATTTAGAAGAGAATAATGAAGAGTTTGTTTTTCTAAAAGATATCTCGTTCTTTAAAGCTATAGATTTTGAAGATGTGGTAATTTTAGTAATTGGGAAAAAAGATAAAATTAAGTTTAATCCTAACCTTATAACTTGGATTAAAAAGGCATACGAAATTGATGATTTAATTCTAATTGAAAAGCCAAATAAGCTTCGACCAGTAATAGAAGGGTTAATTGCACCAAAAAAATTACTTTCGTTGAACGAAATCTTTTTAGCTACTGGCGACATTCAATTTAAAGCTGTATTAAGTGAAGATGATAAGGAATATATTTTGTTTACTGAAGATGAACTCAAAGAATTGATTTTAGAATTGACTGGAAGTATTTGTATTATAGAATTTCAACTTTGAATTATAAATCAATAAAATTTTATTAGCTCTCTTCTTATATCTAATAGATTTACTGTGGAAGAATACAAACAAGTTATTTTAATTAGGACAGATTTAAAAATGAGTACTGGGAAAAAGTGTGCTCAATCATGTCATGCAAGTTTATCAGCGTCAGATTTAGTTCGAGTAAGAAATAAAGCTGTATGGAAGAATTGGAAGAATTCTGGGCAGAAAAAAGTCGTCCTTAAACTTAAAAATATTGATCAATTCAATGAAATTGTAAAAAAATTAGAATCACAAAAATTTCCCTTCTCTATTATTAATGATGCGGGGCTAACTCAACTACCACCTGGTACAACAACTGCCTTAGGGATTGGCCCCATGTTGTCGAAAGAAGTTGATAAAATAACTGGAGATCTACAGTTATTATAAGATTGGAATTTAGGCTAGAAAATTGTCTACAGCAGAAAAAGATACTTATACTTTTAAAAGAAATGATGAGAGAGATGTAGAGAGATTCGTAGGAATTGAAATATATGCAACTAGTAAGTTTAAGGGAATCGGCGGAGAATACAAAAAACAATTTAAAGATTTCATCGTAAAAGAGATAATTCATAGTGGTAAAACTCTTTCTATAAAAGAAGATAATAAAAGTCACCCCTTTTCTAAAGAATTGAAAGATCGATATACCACTTTCAATTTAGTAAAAGTTAATAGAGATACTTTTGATGCTATAAAGAAAATTAAGAACAATCTCAGTATTCCTTATAGTTGGATTAATTATTCTGGATTAAAAGATAAATTTTCTATCTCAGTTCAAAAAATAGCTATAAAAGGTGATTATATTGAAAAATTGGGGCGTTTAAGAATAAAAGATATATTTATTAGGAATATTCAACCCTCAAAAAAATCAGTCAAATTAGGAAGTCACAAAGGTAATAATTTTACTATTTTTCTTCGAAACATAGAAAATTTTAGAAATCTAAAAGAAAAAATTGATAATTACATATCTTTTTTAAATGACTTTGGTTTTCCTAATTATTTTGGACTACAGAGATTTGGGCGTTATCGCCCAAATTCACATATTGCTGGGCGTTATCTAATAGAAGGTAATTTTAAGCAAGCCTTTAATGAACTTGTATCAACAACATATTCTACAGAGTTATCTGACTCTAAAATAGTAAGAAGAGATCTTAGAAATGATGGTAATCTTGAAAAAGCTTATAATAATTTCCCAAAAAGCTTGAATTATGAAAGGAATATGATTCATCATTTGATAGAGAATCCAGGAGACTACTCTGGTAGCCTAAATACATTACCATCCTTTCTTAAACAGTTATTAGTTAGCGCTTTTCAATCATTTTTATTTAATAAAATGCTTACTTTAAGGGTAGCAAAAGGATTTTCATTGTTTAAACCTATAAAAGGAGATACGATTAGTATATTAGATGATTTTAATGGGGATATAACAAGGGCTTTATATATTTATGGAAAGAATTATGATGAAACAATTGATAAAGCATTAGATTTAAACCGTGCTGTAATAGTTTTGCCTATTATTGGTTATAATACCAATTTTGATGAATTTCCACTAGCAAAACAATGGTTGAAGGAAATTTTCAAGCATTTAAACCTTAATAAGAAGTTCTTTAGCAGTGAGTTTCTAAATGAACCAAAATTTAAAGGTTCTCTGAGGGCTATAACCAGTAAACCTATCGGTTTTAAATTATTACAAATAGATGACGATGAACTCTATCCTGGGAAGAAAAAAGTTAAGCTCGAGTTTTCTCTTTTAAAGGGGAGATATGCAACAATGTTAATTAGAGAAATAATTAAATGATCTCAACATCAAACGATTTTACGGTTTCAATTCCAAAAATATCTATTGATTTTACAGAAAGGTTGAAATTACCTTTTTTTTTATAAAGATAAGGAGTAGATTTTAAAGCTATTTCTCTTTTCTTTGGAGTTCTAAATGATGTCCACATATTGTTAAAAATTTTACCATCATAATTATAGTCTATGGCCCAATAATCGATCCAGTCTGCAAATGAATCTATTTTTTCTCTTACATATTCAGATAAAAGATGGTTAAATGACAACTTATAATCGATTATTTCCACTTCTATTTCATGATCATATTGATGAATAAATAGTTTTAAATTGGTGGTTTTAATTTTATTTCTAATTCTATTATTTTCAACATTTTCTAATAAAAATTTTTTATTTATTATCTCCGAGTTGTCTTTGTTGCCCAATTGTATGATTTGAAAAGATTGAGGTGTCTTATTATATAATTCTGACCAATTTAAAATATTATTACTTTTACTGATGTTCAGTAGTCTTTTTCTTGTCATATGAATAGCGAGTTTGTTCAAATCACAGCCTATCCACCGTCTACCTAGTTTTTCCGCTACGACTAAAGTAGTTCCTGAGCCACAGAAAAAATCAGCGATAAGATCGTTCTCATTTGTGGAGGCTAAGATAATTCTTTTTAAAAGTCTTTCAGGCTTTTGAGTAGAAAAACCTTGGTATTCCTTAGTATTAGCTCTGATGTATGGAATATCATTCCACACATCTCTAGGAAAAATACCTTCCTTTTCGACATAAACTTTTCTTGACAACTTTTTACCGTTATGACTACCACCTCGATAATAAAAGATTCCCTTATCATCTCTTTTTAATGCATTCTTTACGCGGTTAGAATATTCCATATAAATTTTCGGGTTATCATTAAAAATATAATTGTCTGATTTTGAATAAAATAAAATAGTATCATAAGATCTTATAAAAAATCTTCGAGTTTTAGCTGAAGCTGCTGGGTAAGCCCATATTATTTCATTTCGAAAATTTTCATAACCGAAAATTTCATCCATTAAAAGTTTTATATAATGTGAAATGTGCCAATCTAAATGTATATAGATAGAACCTTTATCATTCAACAAATTTTTCATAAGAATTAGTCGTTCGTATATAAAATTGAAATATGAATGTAAGCCTTCTTTCCAATTATCATTATAAGCGAGATCTTCAATTTTTTTGCCAAGATTCCCTATTAGGATTTTTAATTTAAACTCTCCTCCTGTTGCGAATGGAGGATCAATATAAATCATAGTTATTTTATTTTCATAATTTTCTATAAGAAAATTCATGAGTGTATTATTTTCTCCCCAGAATAAGAGATTTTTCCAATCCTTCAAACTATTAAAACTAGACTTAATATTAGTATAGTTATCAAGAACTCGGAAATTTAATGTTTTTTCACCCTTTGAAAAAACTTCTGTTCTCCCTATTTTCCCATCCCATTTTAAACTAACCATCTATATTAGATAATAAAGCAAAAATTTTATTTTTAATTTAACTTTTAGAATCATATTTCCTTATAAAAAATTCTGTGTTGATACGGTTAATGCTGGATGAATTAAGAGGTTGGAGAAAGACCCACTATACTAAAGATGTCATTCCAGATCTAGAAGATCAGGAAGTCATTTTAGGGGGATGGGTTCGAAATTACAGAGATCTGGGGGGTTTAAAGTTCATTAATCTTCAAGATATATATGGTGAGCGTCAAATTACTTTGAAAAAAGGGGTAGTATCTCAGGAGCTTTTTGAAAAATCAAAAGTTGGATATCATTATTGTATTATGGTAAAAGGAAAAGTTAAAAGATTTAAAGCTGCTCCTGGTGGGGTTGAAATAATACCAATTGAGATAAAAATCTTAAATAAGACTCCGGATAAATTACCCATTGATATGACCGGAGAAACTATATCTGAGTTAGATCTTAGACTAAATAATCGAGCGTTAGATTTGAGATCAGCAAGAAATCAAGCAGTTTTTGCGATTAGGGGTGAGATGTTAAGATCTTCTAGAAAATTTTTGTTTGAACATGATTTTAAAGAGATTTATACACCAAAAATTATTGGTTCCGCAACAGAGGGAGGAACAGAGCTTTTTCCAATAATGTATTTCGAAAGAGAAGCATTTCTTACTCAATCGGCCCAATTATATAAAGAACAGTTGTGTGGAGTATATGAAAATGTATTTGAGATCGGACCAAGTTTCAGAGCTGAGAAATCACATACAAAAAGACACTTGTGTGAAATTGTTCAGTTAGATATAGAAATGGCATTTGCCACTATGAATGATGTTTTAAAAACTTTAGAGGAATTGGTTCACCATGTTATCTCTGATATAAGAGAGAATCAAATTGATGCTTTAAAATTATTAAATATGGAAAATAAAACGATGATTCCCGAAATTCCTTTCCCAAGACATAAATACGATGAAATTATCGAAGTACTAAAAACGAAATTTGGATTAAATATAGAATGGGGGGAAGATCTCTCAACTGAGGCTAACCGAAAACTTGGTGAAGAATATCCCGAATATTATTACATAACCCATTGGCCAATGGAAATTAAACCTTTTTATATAATGCCTTCAGAAGACGCAAGGTATAGTGAATCATTTGATTTACAAAAAGGATGGTTAGAATTAACATCAGGCGGGACCAGAGTTCATCAAAAGGATCAATTAATTGAAGCTATTGAAGAAAAAGGATTAAATTCTGTCTCTTTTGAATCTCATCTAAAAACATTTGATTTTGGGATGCCTCCCCATGCAGGTCTTGGATTGGGGATTGCTCGTTGGTTAACTGTATTATGTGGATTAGATGATATTAGAGAGGCTGTAATGTATCCTAGAACCCCTGAACGATTAACACCATAATGAAGTTTTAATTACATATTTCTTTATTAAAGAATATGAGTCAAGAATATATTCAAGATTACATTAAGGCTGGAAAAGCAGTTATAGCTGCTAAAAAATTAGTAAGGAACTTAGTACAACCGGGGATTAGTTTTAAGTATATCGCAGATCAAAGTGAAGAGGAAATAATCAAGAATGGTTGTGAACTTTCGTTCCCTATAAATATGTGTTTAAATGAAATTGCTGCACATTACAGTCCCATAATTGATGACCTGAGTGTAATTCCAGAAAGTGGCTTACTTAAAATTGATATTGGTGCTCATTATAATGGCTATATTGCAGATTCAGCTTTCACTATCAATATTGATGAGAATCCTAAATTTCAAAATTATATTGAAGCAGCACATGAAGCGATAGAAGCTGCCATTGAAATATTTAATCCAGAGATCAAATTGTATGAACTTGGCAAAGTTATAGAGCAGAAGATCAAGAATAGAGGATTGAGACCTATAATAAATCTTGGAGGTCATGAGTTAAAACAGTTTAATTTACATGCTGGACCTTTTATTCCTAATTATAATGATGTATTTCATAACCAAATATTAAAACCTGGTGATGCTTACGCTTGTGAACCATTTGCTACATCTGGAGTAGGAAGAGTTGAGAATGGAAGTCAATCATATATTTATAGATTTCTTAAAAGGGTTAAAAAGAATATTCCTTATGAACAGCTAAATTACATGAATAAAATCGAGGAAAATTTTAAACATCTTCCATTTTCACCGCGTTGGATAGAAAAGAAGAATCTTATCCCTAAAGATAAGATAAAAAGAACTATAAATTCATTTATAGGAAAAAAGATATTAGATAAATATCCAATTTTAATAGAGAAAAGTAGAGAACCAGTATCCCAAGAAGAACATACTATTATATTGGATATGGACGGGAAAAAAATTGTTACCACTAGAGAATGAAATTAGAAATAAAATATCACCCATAATTCTATGTGCTGGAGAAGGTTCTAGACTTAAACACTTAACAAAGACTATTCCAAAACCTTTACTTAAAATAGAAGCATTAGATAATAAAACAATTCTAGAGAATAATATAAATAATATTTTAAAATTAGGGATAAAACAAATCGCTATAGTTATTGGTCATTTGGGTTATAAAATCAGAGATTTTATTTCCAGATTATCAGAAGATAACGAATCTCTTCAAGATATGCTGTTAATAATAGATTCTGAGAATGTTTATAAATTAGGACCCTTATATTCTTTCTTATCCATAACGAAAAATAAAAATTTCTTTAATAAAAAAAAAAATTATCTATTAATTCCAGGAGACACAATTTTTGATTTCCATATCCTCGCAGAAATTATGCAAGTTATTTTAAAAAAAAATAAAATAATTCAAGATTATCCATTGATCTTTTATCGAAATATAGATGTTGAGAAATTAAACGAACTTTATGGAGATCCTAAGACAATTTCAATTGTAGATATTAAGACATCAAGTTTAAACAAATTACTTGTTAAAATTTCTCAAATAGATATACAAAAATTGCATTCTAGTGATTGCATCAAAGAAGTTATTCCAATTTTCTTATTGAATTACAACATAATCAGTATAATTTCAAAAATAAAAGTTCCTAAAAAAACAGTTTGGGAAATGTTGAATGTGGTAATCGAAAAAGGAAACGAAATTATGGCACAGGAAATTGGTTCTGATTACAATTTTTATGATATTGATAATGTAAAAGATTTAATTGTTGTTAATAAAAAAAAAAAAAAGGACAATAGATGCTCCAACTAAGCCAAGTGCAATTGATCCAAATTTAAGGCACCACAATCCGATGAAACAATTAAGTAAACCAAAGCTTCTATTAAAAAGCTCCATTGTTTAAATGTCTCAGGCATAGAAAAACTATGTAATACGTAATTCTACTAGAGATCAAATATCAACGTTTAATGAATCAATTATCTATTTTGGGATATCTTTAGTAAATTTGAAAAATCACTTTAGTAATGCTCCAATATGCTAGTTAAGTGGATGATAATCTCTTTAAACATTTAAGCACTTTGGGAACAATTGAAAATTTAAAATTGTTTAATAACGACTATCTAAGTATAATGTGTCCTTTCCAATTAGATATATGAAAGTACGAGTATTTAAATTTTGTTATTAATATATAGAATATGAATTCTTAGATATTTTTATTAAGAAATTACAGAGTTTAAGATTTATATTGATATAATTACAATAAAATATGAAAGTAAATTATTCATCAAACCATGAGTTTAAATAGTGGAGAATTAGCAGTAAGAATTGATTTATTTGGAATTGGGACAATAATTGCCAAAATTATCCGTCATTTAGCTCCATTTTCAGCTGATGCAATAATTGATAAAATTCCATTTGTTTTAAGAGGTAGATTTAGTTTTGGATCAAAAAAATATTGGACCTTACCAGGGGTTGAAATTTTTAAAGGGAGAAATTCCAAGTCTAAATCGGCTATTGAAAAAGGTGACATAATATATAATCCTAAAACAGATGAATTAATTATAATTATTGAGGATCAAGAATTTCCTAACCGAGTAAATAAAGTTGGAAAAGTGATATCTAATCTTGACATTCTATTACAAGCAAGAAATGGATTAAATACTAAAATATCAAGAAAAAAAAGATGAAATGGCGATTTCGAAGAAATTAACCGGTGTCTTTACGATCTTTTATTTACTTGTTATAGTCTATATATTTTTATTTCTACTAGTTTCTGATTTTCAAAAGGCAATATTAAGCTCAAGAGAGAGTTTCTCAGCAATTACTGAGGGTTCAAATTATTTTTGGGCTCTATTAATTTCTCTCGTAATATGTTTTTTAGGCTCAGCATCAATTGGATTTCCAATTCCATTTCCCTTTGTTCTTTTTTCCCTTTCAAACTCCGTTTATTTGAAATATGTTAATTCTGGATTATCTCTTGAACAGATTTTACAGTCTGGTCCTTATTGGCTTGAGATTGTTGGTTTAGTATTACTAGGGGGTTTAGGTAGTACATTAGGTGAATTCACTGGTTACGCTGTTGGATATGGAACTAAAAAAATAGCGGAAGAGAGAAAATCAGATTTACTAAATAATGTTGATGGATTTGGGAGGTTAATTTTAGAAAATAAAAAAAGAACACCTTTATACATTTTCTTATTTGCAATAACTCCATTACCGGATGACATTTTGTTTTTACCATTAGGAATGATTAAATATCCATTCTGGAAATGTATAATCCCGGGATGGTTAGGAAAAAATTTTACGATATTATTTTATTGTAGTTGGCCTATTTTTGTTGCACTTGGATTTACGGCTCAGGGCGTTGAATCCAATGGAATATCAAGCGTAATTACTGAAGCAATCTTGTTGTTAGTCACCATTACATTTATGTTTTTTATCATGGCTTTTGATTGGACAAAATTTCTTGAGAAGAGAAGTCAAGAGAAAGTAGAATATATATCAAATCAATAAGAATGTACTTTTAAATAAATACTACTCATTCTTTTTGTTTAAACAATTTTTGCAGACAAATATTATTTTTTGTTTTTTTTTCGAATTTTCATCGTGATAAATACGTTTATAAATGAAATTATTACAAATCTCACAAATCGCAGGAGTTCTGGTTTCCACTATTAAGGGGCCTAAATGCTTAAAATTCGATTCGGATCTAGATTTCATAAATCAGGTAAACGATTTGGTTTGAAGCGTAATTTCAATTTTAGAAATTATATCTATTTTGTTTTTATTTACTTTATTTCTTCTATTTTGATATGTTTGTTGTCTGTTATTAAAATAAGGACGACTTCCTAAAGAAATACTCCCAATTTCTAACCTCGGGTACATTCGACTTTTTAAAATTTCAGCTACTTCTACAGCAGTAGCAATCTCCGTTCCCTCCCCTTTGATTAGTATAGCTTTTTTCCCTCCTGTAAAAGCAAAGATTGCGTCTTTAATAGACTTTTCCTTATCACTTCTGTCTCTAATTATGATTGTGGTTGCATGAGCCATGATTATTCACAATAAAAATCTTGTACGATTATAAAAAGAAGCTTGTATTAGCTAATAATATATCATTAATATAAAATTTAACTAAAGTTCTTAATTTGATTATATTTTTTCCTATTTTTAAAGTTTGATAAATAAAGTGTCAATAATCCTTTAAATTTAATTTTATACGTTTATTTAATTCATTTAAAACCTTAAAATATTCAGAACTTCTCTCTTCAAAATGTTCGATAACTTTTCTTTCGGTAGTGTCTAGATAATCATAAAAAGGATATATTAAATCAATTTTTTTTGAAAAATCATCAATTAATTTATCATACCATTCATTGGGTTTCTTTAAAACCGTTTTAATTTTTTTCTTGAGCCTTTCTTTCCTAACTTTAAATTTTATTTCATCTTTCTTTCCAATTAAATCATCTAGTTCATCATAAGCAGCCGAAATCATTTTTTCTATTTTTTCTCTAAATTTGGGAATACGATACGATTTTTTAAAAAAATCAGGATCCCATTCATATAAATACCGTTCATCTGCATTTGCTTCTGCTTCATTATGAGTAATTATAACATCTTCTTTAGGTACTAAAATAAGGCCATAATTTCTCTGTAATTGGGCTAACGCTTTTTTCCGAAGAATTTCACTTATAAACTCTAATTCCTTCAGGACCTTTTCAATATTTTTATCAACTTTCTTAGTAACGGCTTTTGCTTCCTTATTCATTAAATTTTGTTCAAATTCATATTCTAACTCTATTAGATCGTATGTTGAAGAAATTCCTCTTTCAGGATTTTTAAGTCGTAATCCAGCGATTCCCAAAGAGTGAGACTCAGATTTTTTTTCACAATGGTCAAAAACAAGCCCTAATGCATAAGGATTTGGGAGTTGATATCCCAGTTGAGTCAAACAGTCAATTGGGGAATAGAAAAAACCAAATCCTGGGTGTGTATGAAACCAACCAATAATAAAATCATTTTTATTATCTTGTATTGATCTTTCAAAAACTGAAGCATCTATTTGAGCCATATCTACATATTGTTTATTTTCATATTTAACACCAGCACGATCTCCAACAACCATAGGTATAGCATCCTTTACAATAATCTTTTCGTCATTTTCTATTGCTCCAATCAGGATCCCATATACCTCGCGCCATTTAGATGTATTTAAATTCTGATTTGCATATCTATTCGCATATCCTATAATTCTCTTATATGCCTTTAGAGTTAACACTGCTGGTGTATTAAAGGGGTCAATTTTCTTATTTTTTTTCATCAAATTGCTGAAATTTTTTTTTATTTTATAATTAAAAAAGTTAATTTCTTATTATATATAGAATCTAAACAAATTCTAAATATATAAATTATATTCAATGTATTTTTTCATTAAATATGAAAGTACTAGCAATCTGTGGACTTCCTGGTTCAGGTAAAACGACAGCTATAAACGCTATATGCGATTTAGGTTATGTTATAACCATGGGTGATGTTGTACGAAATGAAGCCAAATTAAGGAATCTAGAATATTCTGGAAAAAATTTAGGTAAAATTGCCAAAGACTTACGAAAACTAGGTGGTTCAGATATAATTGCTATAAAATGTGTCGAATTAATAAAATCTAAAGCTCAAAATATCGTTTTTGTTGATGGCGTTCGGTCTATTGCTGAAGGGAAAATTTTTAGAAAATTTTGGAAGTTTCCTATTATTGCTATTGTAGTAAATGAAGAGGTGAGATTTGAAAGGTTATTTAAAAGAAACCGTGATGATGATCCAAAAAATCTTTATGAATTAAAAGAGAGAGATGAAAGAGAAATTGATTTTGGTCTTGAAAAGCTCATAAAAAATGCCGATTATACAATAGTAAATGATTCAAATAAAGAAATCTTGAAAAAAAAAACCCGAGCCACCGTCTTCGAGATATTACAGACTTATTAAATATCCAGGTTTACCTTAAATAATCAGCAATTATTTTTGCTAGTGAAACTTTACTAACTTCATTGTCAATAGAATCAGTGCCAATGATTTCATCAGCTCCTGCCTTTAAAATTCTAAATTTAGCTTGTTGTAATAATAATGCGTGAGTGGTTACAGCAAAGATTTTTCTAGCTCCACTTTGTTTTGCCAACTTTATTGCTTTTGACATTGTCCCTCCTGTTGCAATAATATCATCTGCGATAACAACATCTCTATCCTTTAAACTCAAAGATCCACTCATTGTTATTTCTCCCGTTTTCAGATCTCTTTTTTTTTCAAAAACTTCCACAGGAACATTGTCACCGAAGTGTGTAGCAAATATTCTTGATCTCTCCTGAGCACCTTTATCTGGAGATACTACAATGATGTCTATTGCGCCTTTAGACCTTATATAATCTGCTAAAAGCTTCATTGAATCAATATTTATTGCTTTACATGAACAATTTTTAAGGGTTGATGGAGAATGAACATCTACAGCAAATAATTCATCAATTCCTAAAGAATTTAGTAGTTGAATAAGAATTTCGGCAAAATTACTTTCTCCTGGTCTGAATCTATCATCTTGACGGGCATAGGCTAGGTAGGGTACAACAACAGTGATTTTTGCGGCACCTATACGCTTTACTGAATCAATCATCATAAATAGTTCCATTATTCTTGCATTTTGAGTTCTACTGGAACTAGGTCCTGTTGATTGAACAATTATTACTTCCTTTCCAGTAATTATAGTTTCATCTTCGATATTAATTCGTAAATAATTCTCCCCATCTGGAAATAATTTAGTTTCGGTGTTTAAAGCTTCAAGCCCTAATTCTTGTGCAATTTTAAATCCAAGTATTTGAGATGCCGGTCCGACAATTAAAATTTTGTCCATTTTTATTCATCTTTAATATTTCATATTTAAATTTCTTACTTACAATTTCTTTAAGAATTCAAGAGAATATTTAAAAATTTCTTCTCTATGACCTTTAAATGAATGCCCACCTGATTCAAAAATTATAACATTTTCATCAATTAATCCAAGATGGTCTTTAAATTGGTTTAAATTTTGAAACGGAATTCTATCATCGTCCCTGCAATGGGCAATTAAAATTCTTTCGTTATTCATTGAATCTCTTCTTAGAAAATAATGTGGGCTAATTTTTTTAACAACTTCTTCTTGGAATTTTACATTTGTCGTATGATAATCATAACGGGGTGATAAAGCAATCAGAATTTTAGCTCTTTCATCAATAAAGCCATGAGATAATGCAATCCCTCCCCCTAAACTTCTACTAAATAACACAATCTTATCTGTTAAAAGTTTACTAGATTGAAATTCTAAAATCCATTCTAAAACTACATGAATATCTGAAAAAATTAATGGAAGAATTTTATTCCATTTACTCCCATATCTTGTTTTAGTTTCACCATGAGCGCGATAATCATAAGATAAAGTATAATACCCAGCATTAGCAAATTTCTTAGCGTAATATTTTACAAATCCACTTGTCCTGTGTTCTAAAAAACCAGGAAGAATAACTACGAATGGGGCTTCGTGTTTTGTATTAAGTGTATAGTATATTGAGCCTCTAAGAGATACATTATCAGATTTTCCTGGTATATTGATGTTTTTAACTTTTAAATCCATGATATTGAATGCGGACTTATCATTTGTAAGTGTATTTTTTAATTATACTCTTAAGAGTCTCAATTGCTAAATCAATACAATGAAATTCATCTTGAGGAACTCCCATTAAAGCTTTTTCTATCTCTTCTGGTTTTAAATTTTCAGCAGATTCGATAGATTTACCCTCAAGCAATAATGTTAATTGTGATCCTATAGCAACCATCACACCACATCCATCGGTTTCAAAATGTGCTTTTATAATTAATTTATCCTCAATCATTAAATAAAGGCCAAGGAAATAACCTTTTGACCCTCCTCTTCGTTCTTCAAAAACTGTAATATCTTCATCAGGAGGTTTCCCCATATTGATAGGATTATGAAATAAATCAACTATTTTTTCATTATGATCCTTAATTTCTTTTTTAATAATTTCTTTTTGAAGATTATCAACAAATTGATCAAAATCTTTATTCATGTTATAACCATCGTAGTATCATTCTAAATGTTTTAAAACATGATTTGCCAAAACTGAGGTATCTTCTGGCTTTCTTTGATATTTTTTTAGGATCTCAATGACCTTTTTGTTCAATTCATGGTGTTCAGTTGGACAACTTGTTTTATTTAAAAATTCTTCTCCACGGCGAATTGTAGCTGTATTTTCTGTTACATTGATTAATTCTGTTGCAATTATTCCATTAATATAAATTAAATCTGCTAGCATGTTTTTTATATACAAAAGGATTGATATATGTTCAGACATAATTTGAAAAATAATGCTTAAAATAAAAATAGAAGTAATTTTTGTATCCAAAACTTAGCCTAAAATATTAATTAAGCGAAAATAATAACAAGATTAAATATGGTATATAATACTGAGCCTATTCTCAACATTACAATAACTTTAATCTAATTATAAAAAGACGTATTTAACAGGGTGAGTTTCTTTTAGTCTTTTAATTTCTTCGTTTCTGAGTAAACTCATAGAATAAATCGCTCTATAATTCAAATAAAATAGGGTAATTTTTCTATTTAATAAACCTTCAATTTCAAATAGAATTTGGAAATAATTTTTATATGAAATAATAACTTTATTTCATTTGCACTTGAATAGTGGAATATGGATGGTGACAAGGCATAGATTACAAGGATTTCAGAGAAGGATTACTAAGTCTTTCAATAGTTTTGTTTATATTTTCACTCTCCTTTTTGTTTGGTTCTATTTATTTGAAACCATATATTTCTTTAAATACTCAAATACGAGATTATATAGTAATTTTATGTTCTTTTAATTTGTTCTTTGCTTCAATCTACTTCCTAAATGCGATAAGATTAGAAAGAGTTTTCAGATTAGAAAATAAACATATAATCAATTACGGAAAAAAAATGGGAGTGTTTACACTTTTTTATATTCCTCATTTTTTTTTATTAATCGCCCTACTTATTATAGATCTTCATAATCTAGAAAAACTAATGGTATTTCTAATAATTTTTATAGAAGCATTGCTCATTGGTTTGATTCTTAAAGAAGTATATGATTTAGTATTTCTAATGGAATCTAAAAGAGATTTTGAATTACAAAAAAATCGCCAAAGATATATTGAAAAATAAAAAAGACTTATCCTTGAGAACTCTAAAAATTTTTAATAAATAAACACAAAATTAATCTATTTTTTCCCTAATTTTTCAAGTGCCGAGCCAATCATTTTTAGTTTTGTTGAATATTTTTCCATAAGCTCAGCGAATTTTTCTACTTCAATTTCATTATTTTCCTTTAATAATTTAAGTTCATTTATAGTTCGAACTACTCCTGCTTTCTTGTCTATCAATTTTTCTTTTTTACTATATGGGATCTTTTCTTCTAATTTCTTTTTTTGATAAGATTTAAATCTTTTTATATTTAGATCTTTTGGAACGAATTTGGTTAAATAAATAATGCTTTTTGGCACAAATGGAGCTAAATTTTCAGGTATAATAATAATTGGCTCTGGATCTTGTATTTTTTTTATTTCCTCATAATCTAATTGTTCTACATCCTTTTCTTTTAAATTTTCATTAACTATTGATAAATTTAACTCAATATTTTCCATTTCTTCCTCAGTGGCTGGAATATTTTTGAGCATATCTTCCCAGATATCTTTAGCTTTAATAAAATACCATGAAGCTTTTTGCTGTAACTTTTTAACTTTCTCTTTGTTGATTGTTGTTATTGATGATTCTATGGTAGCCTGTGCTTTAAGAAAGCATGCTTTTCCCATATCATAATGAAATTGTGCTCTAATTTGTTGCTTTTTTTTTTCTTCATGTTTTTTAAGATAGAATAAACGTTTTGACAATAAACTAAGACCAGCATACATCTTCGAACAGAAATATATATTATTATTATGTTCTTCTCGTAATGTAGCAACACTTTGAGCTAAAATTCTTGATTCCTCCGAATTAAGTTCTAGATTTTCAGATGTGAGTGTTACTCCTTTATCATTTTGAAACACAACGGCAGCGCTAAAATATGCGGAAGTTTTGTACATTTTACTGCTTTCTGTCATAGAAACTACAGCATTTTCCCAATTTTCCTCTTCCTCATATTTTTCTGATAATTGAGCATAGGATTTTGCCATTACCCATAATACTCGAGCACATTCGAACATTAAATCTTTAATTTCAATTTCTTTATTGCTTTGTGGATCTTGAAATACCGTAGTGATATTTAAAGCTTTAAGGATCTCTTTATGGTTTTCATTTCGGTAATTAACATTTAAGATTTTAGTATATTCCAAAATCAAATTTAAATCGTCTAAATTAAAATGTTCATCTTCTTTAACTAAGGCATCTTCAATTTTTTTAATACTATAATGAAGATACCTTATCCTTCTCATGGTTTCTTCGTCAAAAAACATATCAGAATCAGAATTTTTTAATAGATGTAAGTTACTTAAAGATATTCTATTTTTCCTTTAAAACCTTTTGATGTGATTCTTAATTTTATCAATTAATATCGAATTTGGTTTCTTTAATAAATCTCATATTTGTTGATAATTTAAGTTCAGACTCTATGGTTTTTTCACAACACAATTCATAACAAGAGAAATAATTTAAGACTAATATTTAATAACAATTTTATGAAAAGTAAACCTTTGAAAATCTGAAAATGATGAATTTCTCTTAAATATGAATAAAAATACTCTTTTTATCTTTGAATTTATCTCCGGTGGTGGTTTTAATAAAGTTAATATACCCAATTCATTATTTTGCGAAGGATTTGGAATGTTAAGAGCAATTATTTCTGATTTTAAAGAATTAAAATTTGAGATAAGTACTATTTTGGACTATAGAGCGTCTTTTTTATCCAAATTCCTTCAAGCCAATCCTAATAACATTAAAACCGTAAATGCAGAGGATAACTATTTAATACCTTTCAAAGAGGCATTAGAAGAATGCTCTTACTGCTTCATAATTGCTCCCGAATCTTCAAATAATCTTTTTAATCTATCTCAGTTAGTTAAAAAATCTAATAAAAAATTACTAAGTGCTAGTTTAAAATGTATTAGTCAAAGCACCTCGAAAATTAAGGTATTCAAATTTTTTAGAAAAAATAAAATTCCTACACCAAGAACGTATAGAATACCCTCTACAAGAAAAGAATTAGACATAGATTTTATACTTCAAAAATTTAAAAAATTAAATTGCCCCATTATTATTAAACCAGAGGATGGAGTGGGAGCAGAGTCGATTTATTATTTTGAGGGAGAAAATGAAATTTTAAATTTCTTTAGAGATTTTAATGAATACTCAGAATTAGGGAGGGATTATATATTGCAAGAATTTGTACACGGAAGAGATTTAAGCATTTCTTTGATTGGGTGTCCCCAGGTATCAAAATCTCAAATTAATAATCCATTTATCTTAAGTATAAATACTCAAGATGTAAATATTATGAATCAAGCCAATATCTCAGAATATTTAGGAGGGACAACACCAGTAGAAAATATAGAAGAATTGATTGAAAAAATTGATAGAATTCTTGAAAAAGTTGAATTTAAAGGGTTTAATGGCTATTTCGGCATTGATTTTATTAGTACAGAAAACGCCTCATTCTCTTTTATAGAGATAAATCCTAGATTGACGACATCTTATCTTGGTGTAAGAAACGTCATTAATTATAACTGCGCAGATTTAATTTATAAATCAAAAATGAATATTTTCGAACCAGTAGATCTTGAATTTCTTAACTTTTCACAATTTTCTAGAATTGAATTAATATCAAAAAACATCAATTCTTTAGAACGATTAGATGAGCAATTCTTATCCAAATTATTGAGGGAAATTCCTGAATTAGTCACCCCCCCCATTTCATTTAATAAATCAAATCAATATTCATGTTTAATAGCAACAAAAACTAAAGACTCACATTCTTCTAAGAAAAGAATGGATGAGATCTTTCTAAAATTTGAGAAATTAAATTTTAAAGTTGTTAAATAGATAGAAACAAGGTTATTAAAATGATGATTAAATTAAATATATTCAGTAGAAATCTAATTATGCCTAAACATAAACCTATACCCATATTTGCTAACTCTACTTCTTGAGAAAGATAATTAAACAAAAATTTAATAAAATTCCTAATCCAACCAAAAATATTATAACTAATTCAAAAAGGATAATATTAAATTAAATTTTAAAAATATTATTTTTATTAGTTTTTAATAAAAATTCATCAAAGAAAAAAAATGAGTAAAAATGTCATCTCAAACTAAAAATGAAATTGAATTGGAATCACCTCCTCTTTTTAATTACTTAAAACAAGAAATTCCCCTTGAAGATATAAGAGATTATGCTTCTCCTAGACGAATTACTTCAATAGATTTTGTAAAAGGATTTGCAATTGTATTTATAATATTAGCTCATACTGCAAGTGGTTGGCTTGCACCCGATTCATATTACTTATATGGAATAATGTTTGCATTATTAGATATTTTAGGTCCCTCATTATTTGTATTCCTTTCGGCTCTGAGTGTAATATTTAGCGTTAAAAGAAAAGAAGGAATTGTACATCCAAAAATAATCCGAAATCGAATTGTTACAAGAGGAGTTGTACTGATAATAATAGGAATGCTTACTAATATTTTAATTATTGAAGACGGAGAATTTAGGATTGCAATATATGGTTGGAATATAATTACATTCCTTGGTTTTGCTCAAATTTTTGCTTTTTATATCCTAAAAATAAGGAAATCTAGAAGGATCTTGATAGGAATATTAATAATCATTCTCTCTCCTGCTTTAAGAGCTATACTTTATTTAGGTAAAATACAAGGAAACATGGTACTAAGTATTCTACATTATATTATAACCTCTCCAACCCCTCACTTAACTCTCCTTCCATGGGTTTCAATCGCTTTTATTTCAACAATTTTCGGAGAATATATATATGAGGCAATGAATAAAGGAACGGAAAATGCATATATTGGCTTGTTTAGGATTTTTTTTGTCTGGGGAATAATTTTTATATTAGTAGGAATTTTTGCATTCTATCCTGACGGTTTAAATTTTATCAACTGGGAACCTGGATGGACCTTAGAATGGGTTTCAGAAACAGATCCCTTGGATTCCACGATGATTGGTGGCCTTTCTGAATATCCTCATCTAATTAACCTTTTATACGCAAATCAACAAAATTTTCTCATAATTCCGGGTATGCCCAACTTCTTGATAAGGGGAACAAGTGCTAACATGTTTTACAATCAGGGTGCTGCGTTATTAATTATATCCATATTTTTTTATTTTATTGATTTAAAGAAAAAAAGTAGTAGCTTTATTAATATGTTGATTTATTTCGGAAAGACATCTCTAAGTTTATTTTTAGTTCATTTTATCTTTATTCCTCTCTTTTTCAATCAATTTGGTATTGCATTATTTCTTATTATTGGTATTTCCTATATTGGATTTATGGGGCTTTTTCTTTATATTTGGATGGAATATTTCAATGGAGTAGGCTCACCTGAATGGTTAATGATTCAAATGGGTCGAATTGGTCAAAAATCAGGAGAAGCTGTTAAGAAAACATCTAAGAAAATGTATGAGAGAATTAAAAAGCGCGAAAAAGTAAAAAAAATGGAAGATTTCATGAAAAAGTTAAGTAAAGATCCCCCCAAAGAATAAATGGGAACACCTGATGAATAAAACACAAAAATTCTTCTTCTTGGCTTTCCTAATTAATATTTCCTACTTAATTATCACTTTTATCTTTTTTTATGGCTTAAATAGCCCGTTAATGAGTAGAAATAACAATGACTATTTGACTTTTCATAATGCGGGTTTATTAGCTATTAAAGATATTTCTAATTTGTATAATTCTTCATTATATCTCTTTCCATTCAGATATTTCCCCCTATCTGCATACATTTTTACGCCATTTTCAGTTTTAGGATTAGAGGTAGGGTACTTTGTTTTCCAACTATTTAACTTCTCCCTAGGTATGATCAATCTTTATTTAATTTATAAGATCATACAGATCTACATAAATCTCAATACAAAATCCATAGTAAGTTTTGATTTAGTAAAATTTAGAGATGTGTTTAGTGATCCAAAAAATGAATCAATTCTCCATCAATACGCCGTTATCTTGATTATGCTCCCTCAGTTTATGAATTATTTCCTTGGACAAATTAACATTTTAGTATCTTTTTTTGTTCTCTTATCTTTATTCTATTTTCTAAAAAACGGAATTAGGAATGATTTCTTAGGTGGCTTATTCTTAGGATTTGGAATACTACTCAAACCTACATTAATATTAATAATACCATTTGTTATAATACTAAATTATAATAAAGAAAATAAGACATATGATTTCCATTTTAAAAGATCGTTCATAAGATTATTAGGACCTATAGTTTTATTAATGTTATCATGGGTCTACTTCTTACTATACCCCCAAATGTTCGAAGACTTTATTGAGGTTAACCTTGGAGGAAAATATACGTATGCAATTGAAGGAGGTTTAGAAATTAACCCCTCATTCAGCCTGACAAGGATTGTTTTAACTCTTACCGAAATATTTGGTGCAAAATTAAATGGTTTTTTGACATTAATTACAATAACCTTACTAATTTTGACTCCAACGTATTATTTTTTCATTCATAACTCAAACAAACCAAGTAATTTAGTCGAAGGATTTTTAGGAGGCATTTTAGTAATGTTAATTGTTTATTTCGATTCTTGGCCTCACCATCTTGTCGTGTTGGCTCCTTTTTTAGCTTTTTTCCTTCTTTTTCATAAAAATTTTAAATTTTATAAAATGATTAAATACCTATATTACCTTTTAACTGTATTAATAGTAATTTCTTGGGGGATCTTTTACCTAACTTATGAATTTTTACCGATTAATATAACTGGTTTAATAATAATCATGACTCTCTACTTTTACTTATTGTATTATTTCAAAAATAGTTCGAAATAACAGCTGGAATAAGTTTTTACTTTTGATTTCTGCTAATTTTAAAGATATTTTATATTTACTTCACATCCTCTAAAAATTATCATTTAAGAAAGTTTTATACGTTTTAAATCTTCAAATTAATTATCATTTTGCATAAATTATTTACTATTTTATAAAAGAATCACACATTTCATAGAATTTGCGCATAAAATGTCAACAATTATCAATAAACATCAAGATTTTAGAATTTCAAAAACACCTAATGAAGGTAAAGAAAATCTAGGAGAGAATAATTCATCACAAAAGAGAATTGCATCAATAGATTTTGTTAAAGGTGTTGCAATTGGTTTTATAGTCGTAGCTCATGTGGCTCTCTTTTGGCTCGATAATGATTGGAGATATATATATGGGCTTGTGTTCGCTTTATTAGATATAGTTGGACCCTCACTATTTGTTTTTCTTTCTGCTCTTAGCGTGGTTTTTAGTATTAAAAAAAAAAAGGGGGGGGATGTATCAGAAAAGATTATTCGTAATAAAGTTTTTACAAGAGGGATAGTTATCATCATCATTGGCGTTTTGTGGAATCCTATGTCAATACAGACTGCAGGTGTTGTAGTTCCATTCCCAGCGAATTTATGGGGTTGGAATTTTCTTATGTTTATTGGATTTTCCCAAATTTTTTCATATTATGCCTTAAAATTAAGGAAAAGTGCCCGAATATTAATTGGTGCAATAATAATATTCATATCGCCTTGGATCAGACAAATTCTTTTTAGTTTTAAAGATAATAACCCAGCTGTTTATATCTTACATTTTATTATTACTTCTCCTCTCCCACAAATGCCTTTTCTCCCTTGGATTGCAATCTGTTTTATATCTACGATCTTTGGCGAACAGCTTTTTGAAGCCATGATGAAAGGAACTCAAGAAGCATATTATAAATTGTTTCGTTTGTTTTCCGCTTATGGTGTTTCTTTAATCTTAATAGGTGTTTTTATTGTTGTTCCTTATGGTATTAGTTTTAATCAATGGGAACCCGGGTGGGCTTTACAAACAGCAACTACTATTGAATTCTCTGAATATCTTCATATAGATTTACTTAGAATCGCTAATCAACAAGATTATTATCAATTTCCAGGAATGCCTCTCTTTTTAATAAGGAGTTCAGCCCAAAATTTATTTTATAATCTTGGTGCTGCATTATTAATCATTGCAGTAAGCTTTTATTATATTGATATTAAGAAAAAAAGCAACGACGCGATAAAGATGGCCATATTTTATGGAAAAGTGTCTTTAAGCCTGTTTCTTATTCAATATTTATTTCTTCCACTATTTCTAAGTCAATTTTCCATTATATTTCTTCCCATAGTATATGTAGCTTATTGTGGATTTTTAGGTTTGCTAATGTATATCTGGTTGAAATTCTTTAATGGGGTAGGATCTCCTGAATGGTTAATGTCTAAACTAGGGAAAGTAGGACAAAAAAAGAATAAATCATGAACAACTTATCACTATTATCCTAAACTTTAGAATCTAATTTCTAACAGTGAAAAGAAAAAAATTTATCAATTTTAAACTAGTATGAAAAATTTTTTTTGAAAAATTTCAATTAACATATAAATCTGTTATATTATAAAATTATAAATATCTTTAAAAGATAATATAGAAATAATAATTAATGAATTAATTAAAATTTAAATTTAAAGGATAATTATTTCTTTAAATTCTTTTGCCAAACATTTAATATGGATGAGGAGATTAAAAATGTCGCCAAATTCGTTGTTTAAATTTAAGATAACCTTGTTTGGACCTGGAGGAGTGGGGAAGACAAGTTTATTACTACGATATATCAAAGATTATTTTGGTGAGGATTTAAAAAAAACTATTGGTAGTAATTTCCTTATCAAAGATGTGGATATTGATGGAAAAACAGTTCGTCTTTTACTTTGGGATATAGGAGGACAACCACAATTTCATAAACTTAGAAATATTTACTTTAAGGGAAGTAATGCTGCGCTTGGTGTGTTTGATTTATCATCTAGTCAAACATTACTCAAAATTCCAGGGTGGATAAGTTCAATAAAGAAAACTGTTAAGAAAACTATTCCAATGATACTTCTTGGGAATAAAGCGGATTTGGAGAGAGAAGTTGACAGAGCAGAGGCAGAAGACTTGGCAAAGAAATTGAGCTGTAATTATTTGGAAACATCAGCAAAAACGGGACTAAATGTAGAGCAGGCGTTTGAGTTTATTGCAAGAGCATGCCTTAAGGATTTAGTTGAATAAAGAAAAAACGTATTAATATTATTCTTTTAAAATCTCTAACTTTTTAAATTCTTCAATAAGATCCTCAAAATTAGTAAACTTAATCACTCTTATTCCAAAATTTTGGGCTGAGCGTATATTCTTTAGTCCATCATCTATAAATACAATTTCTTTGGGATCACAACCTGCTTTTTGAATCACATATTCGAAAATTTTCGGTTGTGGTTTAACTAAATGAATTTCATGAGATAAAACGAATTCATCAAAGTATTCGATAAATCCCCAATTTTTAGCCAACAAGTATTCCCAATGACTGGAGTTTATATTTGACAAAGCTATTAATTTATATTGATTAGTTAATCGCAAATTTTTTATTAGTTCAGTTATTTTGGGATTAAAACCTGAAATAATGCTGTTAAAGGCGGTAAAAAATTCTGCTTGATCTAATGAACATACTTGAAGAACATCACATGCTAGATGATAAAATTCTGCATTACTCATTTTTCCTTGATGATAAATATTAGATTGTCTAAAAAATTCTAACATAATAGATGTTTGGGGTTTATTAAGAGGTGATTGAGAAATAATCTTATTAATGAAATTTGAAAAATCGAGATCAACCACAACCCCACCTAAATCAAATATGATAGCTTTTATTTTCATACAATCAAGTAAATTATTAAAATCATCTTCGAAAGTAAATTTTTGTCGAGAATTTTCTAAAGGGGATTGGTAATTTATATTTTGGAAAGTTTCTTGTGTCTTCTTCTAACATTTCAAATAACTTTTCTAAATTTACATCATTGTTCTGTTTAGCTGTCTGTTTCTTTGATCCAATAGGTTTATCAATCATTCTTTTTCTAATCTAGATCGTTTGATTTTACAATTTTTCCTTTCCTATGATAATTGTATAGGATTTCCTCTCTATTTCTGCTTGTCTTATCTTCTTTCCAACCGTTTCTGTACGATCATCCCAATCTGCCCTGAATTCTTCTCCATTAACAATATTTAATAATCTTTCAGCATACTCATTTTGATCATCAGATATAGTGATAATCCGTACTTGGATTGGACTTAACCATGTTTTAAATCCCGGAACCAATTTTTCTCTATTACGAACTGCTGACTCGATTAACCCCCATATTATTCTTTCTAAACCCCCCGTAGGAGAATTATGAAGAATAATAGGATATTTTATTTGACCGTCAGTATCTACAAAGGAAATATTGTACTTTTGCCTCTTCTTGCCTTCATTATCAACCATGAATTCTAAGGAGCTTTCAACATCAATTTGATTAGTTGCTAGTGTAGCACTCTTGTTTTGAGCAGAAAGTACATTTCTTTCAAATTTCAAAACATAGTAATAATATCTATCTTCCCATAATTCTAATAATGCAGGATGATTTTCAGTTTTAATTAAATCAATAATCCAATCTCTATTTTCCTCATAAAATTTTTGTGTAGCTCTAAAAATAGAATAACTCTTTATCCCTAAATCATCCTCTAGGCTCCTAATTAATTTATACTGCTTTTTAAATTCATCAATTGAAGATTCTAAATCTTTACAGAGAGTATGAAGATCGGGCATTATAAATCCACGCAACCTCCTTAATCCCGATAATTCCCCTTCTTGTTCTCTTCGAAAATCATACTGCTCAAATTCATAAACTCGTAAAGGAAAATATTGTGGTTTTAAACTCATTTGAGAAAATAAATCAAATAGAAGAAAATCGCTTGCGTATCTCAACAGAAATCTGTTTTTGCCGGATTCAAGCCAATAACTCCGTGCCGGAAATCGAGCAGTTTGGGCAGTTAATTTCTTATTTTTTACAGTGTACATAATTGGAGTTTCAATAAGTATAGCTCCAAAATCTATTACTCTATCTTCTATGAAATTTTTGATAAGATTTTTCATTATCATTCCCTTGGTATACCAACGAAGAATGCCTTTATCGGAATTTGGATCAAAATCTAGAAGCTCAAACTCTTTCATCACTTTTATATGGGCAGGTTCTATATTCTTGTCTACCTTTCGTGATCCCAATTCTGATTTCAACAGGGCTAAGAAGTTTTCGTCTTGTATACCTTCCAGAGGTAATATATTTTTATTTTCATCCCATTTTATATTTAACTCTTTCCCTTGAGGCGTTATTACTTTAAAGACTGAGTTTTTCACTTGTTCCTTTGGTTTAATACCCAACTTTACATCTCTAAACATCTCAGCTACTTCATGACCTATACAGTTAATTTTAAAGGACTTATACCAACCAAAAGGAGAAAATCTTGCTTCAATACCTTTTTTTTCTAATAAATTTGCAATTTTTGGGCACACTTCCATTGCATTTGACTCATTACTTAGAAATTTACTTAAATGAGCCCACGGATAAACGAGTATTTTGTCAACGTGGTATATGCTCCTGTCTTTGATTAATTCAACAAGCTTCCTCTGTTTACCTTTAATCTTTCCTTCTTCGATCTTCTTATTATGATCTCTAATTTCTTCATTCTTCTCACTTACTCTTTCGGGGAAATTTGTTATTTGAAGTATTGCATCTTCAATTACCTCAGCCCCTTGTTTGGCAATTAAATCTGTATCATAAGTATCTTGATCTTCAACGGAAACAAAACAGACGAGTATTAAACCTTTCAATTTTATTACATCATCTTTAAATTCTTGGGGATTACTCGTAGCTTCTTTATTTTTAACAACTTCTACATCCTGTGAGTGAATTAAAAGAATTTTCATTGTAATATCTTTTTTTTAATTTGTTAATCAATCGTTATGATAAATTCTAAATATTTTTCCAAATTTTAATACATAACTATATTCAAAATTCAAATTAACTAATACTAAACTATACTTCAAATTATGAATCTTAAAAATACTTTTACTGAAATTTCAAAAAATTTAGAAATATTATATCATGATAGGGAAGAAATCTTAAGATTATCCCGAAAGATTGTTCGTGATTGTAGTATCTCTATTAAGCATATTCATAGAAAAGAGTTTATTATATATCAAGAAAAAATAGATAACGTAAAGAAAGTTCATAAACAACTCGTTGAATGTGTTAATCGAAATCCCGGATTATTCTTCAAATATTTGAAAACTCCTGAACAAGAATTTACAGAATCAGTAATATTTTATTCCATTGTAAATAAAGAAGCACTTCCAACCCCTTCTGATTTAAAGATTAACCCCATAAATTACATTTTAGGCTTGGCAGACGTTGTAGGTGAGTTAAGGCGTTTTGCTTTAGATAGTATGAGGAATTCTCAAGTTGAAGATTTAAATGATATTTTAGAGTCAATGGATGAAATTTATACACATTTGTTTTCTTTAGACTACCCATCTGGACTAACTCAAGATTTGCGGCATAAAATAGATGTTGCGAGGAATATTATAGAAAAAACTCGGGGAGATGTATCACTAGCTATTCAAATGAATGATCTAAAGAGTTGTTTACCTGATAAATTTTGATTAAGCCATCTTAAAGAACAAAATTCGACAAATCACATATAACAGAATAAAAAAATAAAAATTTCACGAAATTGGGAGAACAATGCACGAAACTAAGAAACGAGTACTTATTGCTGGATGTTTTGATTTACTTCACGCGGGTCATATATATCTTATCAATGAAGCATCGAAATTAGGAGATGTTTACGTTGTAGTAGCAACTGATAGGAATAGGAAAATTTATTCCGGAGACTCTCCAATTGTCTCACAAGATCAAAGATTGGAGGTAATAAAAAGTATAAAAAATGTAAAAGAAGCTAGATTGGGAAGATCTGATAACGATACACTAAAAACGGTTGAAGAAATTAATCCTGATATCATAGTTTTAGGACCAGACCAAAAATATGACATAGACATTCTTAAAAATGGATTGGAAAAGAGAGGATTAAATAATATTATTATCAAAAGAATAGAAACATATTATGATAAATATAAGTTACATTCCTCTAGTCTAATAAAAAAAGAAATTATTGAACATTATGAAAAACATCTTAAATGAAAAAGATTCCACATCAGAAAAGATTAAAATTTCACCTGAAAATTATGCAAATTGGTTTGCACTTTATTTTCTCTCAAAAACGATAGGTAGTAAAAAAGCAATCCATACTAGCAGTGTTGAGTTCGGGAAGGTTCTTAATTTATCTCAACAAACAGCTTCAAGAAGAATTACTAATTTGGAAGAAATTGGGTGGATAGAAAGAAAGATAACAGGAAAAGAACAAATAATAAGAATTACTAAAGAAGGTGCTGATGTGATGCTTGCAATGTACAAAAATCTTAAACAAATCCTCCAAGATATTCTGATTGTCGGAGAAGTATCTGAAGGAATGGGAGAAGGTGGCTACTACGTGAGAAATCAGAATTATTATAAGCAGTTTCAAGTTAAACTAGGATTTAAACCTTATTTTGGAACATTAAACCTTCAATTTAGTGATTTAAATAAAAAATTATTAGAAGAAAGCTTAAAAAACCAAATCCCAGTTAAGATTGACGGGTTTAAAGCAGAAGGGCGTACTTATGGATCAGTTGACTGTTATGATTGTTTGATATCCCGTTTAGATTCTCAGGAAAAGAAAATTAAATCTGCAATATTGAAAATTGACAGGACACACCACAAAAAAAATATCGTTGAGGTATTAGCTGAACCTTATTTGAGAGACAAGTTAAAATTAAAAGATGGGGATCGAGTTAGAGTTGAATTAATTTAACACTAATTTCTTTTTAAACTACCTCTCAATGTTATTAGCTTGGCTCTTTATTTGGTTATAAATTTCGATTATCCTAAAAATTAGGTTAGCTAGCAAAAGCACCATAAAAACAAACAAGAAGATATCAACATAACCATAGAAATGGGCGAATATCATTGTTATAAATATATAAAATAATCTCTCTGAACGACCCATAAGACCAACATCAAAGTCTCCTGAGAAAAAACACTCTGCCCTTGTTCTAGAATAACTTATCATTAGAGATGCTAAAAAAGATATGTAAACTATTAGTTTTACATCCAAAAAGTTCCAGAGAAGACGATTCCAATTAAATAATAGTAATCCTAAAAATATAAAAAATTCTGATATTCTATCCATAACCGAATCAAAAAATCCCCCAAAAGAGCTTGATCTGTTAGTCATTCGAGCGATAGTGCCATCGCACCCGTCTAAAAGTGCTGTAATAAATACAAAAATAGAAAAAAGAAGAAGATTTTTAATAGGCCAGATTAAGACAAAGCTTAATATCGAAAAACAAAGCATTATTATTGTGGCTAAATTCGGAGTTATTCCAATCTTTATTAAACCTTTAGATACTACTTTTACAATCTTCTTTTTGAAAATATTTCTTACTCGAAATTTGGAGGGCATTGATACAAATTTCTCAATATATATTTTTAATAATTTATATTACACAACATTTTTTTATTTTCATTATTTTAAATATTTAGTTTTCTCTAACATACTATAAAAATCTAATAGAACAATAACGAGATTGAAGATAATTGAAATTGCGTTTAATTCTAAAAACAACGACCAATAAAAAAAAAGAAGTGATTATAAAATTCAATATTGCACCAAGAAAACATATTGGTTTTATAAATTTCATAAACTTAGCATTAAATCAAGACGCATCTATTAAATTATCATTTGAAAAGATCTCAAAAACTGGAGAAAAAGAAGAAAGCAAAATTTACGGGCAATTCAAATTTGTAGGCAAAAATGAGAAGGAATTGCAGGATTTAGAAGAAAAAATTCAAGATTCTGAGCATAGAAGAAAAAAACTCCAACAAAAGAGAAAATTAAAATAAAAACTATTAATATTTTCCTAAAACATTTAATATCCTTTTTTTAAATATCTTGAATTCAAATATTTCTTTAGAAATTCCAGGTCGAATTTGTTTAATGGGTGATAAAGTTGACCTGTTGGGCAAGCCTGTAATAGGAATGGCAATTAATTTAATGATGAAGATTACTTTCAAAGAAAAATCTGATGACATCATTGAATTTTATAGCCATGATACAAAAGAACATATTAAATTTAAACTAGATGAATCACCTCCACTAAATATTGATTTAGCTTATTGGAGTGTTCTGTATGAAAGATTAAGAAAATATGTAAAGAAAGGATTTTATATTGATGTACAATCTGAAATACCAATTGGAGCAGGGTTATCATCCTCTGCAGCGATATCAGTAGGTTTCATAAAAGCATTAGATTATATTTTCAAGTTAAAGCTTTCTAATTTCGATATTGCTGAATTAGCTTATTTAGGGGAGAATCATGATCTTGGTATTCAGTGCGGGAGGTTAGATCAGTACACTATAACTTATGGAGGTGTTATATTCATCCACACCGGTGAGGTACCACGAGTAGAACGATTAAACATAAAAGAGTTACCAGTAGTAGTTGGAGATTCTATGGAGGAGAGAAAATCATCTATAATTTTAAATAGAGTGATGAGGCAAATTCAAGAGAAAGATAGGATCACATTAAATGCTTTCAAAGTTATAGAAAAATGTGTGTATCAAGCTAAAGAAGCGCTGGTAAAAAAAGATTTTAAAAAACTAGGTGAGCTAATGGATAAACAACAAGAACAAGAGAGAGTATTCCAAGCCGATACCCGGAAAATAATAAAATTATGTGAAGCAGCTAAAGATGCAGGTGCTTTAGGTGCTAAACAAATGGGGGCTGGTGGAGGTGGTTGTATAGTTGCGATTGCACCTGGAAAACAAAAAGAAGTAGCAAACGCAATTACTAATGCAGGAGGGAGGGCTTGGGTTTTTGATATATTTAGGTATCAATAAATCGTTTAATATTATTTTATTTTTCTATATTCAAATTCCCAGGTTTTTTTTACATAAAAAACGTCATTTATAGTATCATATTTGATTGATCTTTCACTTAAACCTCCAATATCTTCGCCTTCAATCTCAATTTGAAGTACTGCTAATTCTTCTCTTATAGCATCAATATTCTCCTGATAAGTCATATCATAGTCTAAAAATAGTTTTGCACCACCAACTATGAAAGCTTTGATACTAGACCTATTTCCTCCATTGTAAATTACGTTATTATATAAATCTTGAACTGATGTATCTACAAATGTATGTGGAAAGAGTAGATGATATCCCTGTTTGGAAGCTCTTGAGGATGGTAATGTTATATGAGACATGGCAAATATATTATTAATTGCATCTTTAAAAACTAAGGCAATTCCCGAACCTAATCCATTTATTGTCAATTTAGTAGATCTTTCATTTTTATCAAAGGAATTAATAAGGCTGTAGTACCCTTTTGGAATATTTAATTCGTTTTTTTCGTTCGGAGTTTTAATTCGATCTATCCTTTTTTCCTCAAAGGAGTTAATTTCATCTTCGTTAGAATTATTCTCTGCAAATTTACGAGAATCATTAGAAAAACGTCTTTCTTGTTCGACCATTTGTCTAGAGTATTGTTCTATTAAATTTAATCGTTTTTCAAGTTGAGTCTCTCTTTGAGCCACATTTCTTTCTTTTAGTTCCGTTTGTCTTGTAATACGTTCTAAAACTAATGTACGGTTAATTATTTCCTCTTCTTTTTTATTTAAAATTTCTGAGAGCTCATCAATTTTCTCTCTTTCTCCTTCTAAGAATTTTGATTGAGTAACGATGTATTTAATTTTCTCATCGAGATGTAATTCTTTTTGCTGTAGTAATAATTCCCTACGTTTTAACGATTTTCCTCTATGTTCTAATGATAAAGTTTTCCCTTCTTCTGTAGGTACTATTAAAGGCTCTGTTGTGTGTTTTATATTATCGTCTAATGTTCCATTATTTACTACAATTTTAGTGAATTTAACTTCCGTTCTTTCTTTGCCTTGAATGTCATGGACTTCCTCCTTGATTTCTTTTCTTTCAAATATTTCCTTGATATCATCAATTAATTTCGTTTCTCTTTTTGGTTTTTCACGCGTCTTTTCTGTTTTAAGAAGTTTTTTAATTTTTCTTGAAGGTGAGTGTTTTTTAGTAATTCTCTTAGCTCCTAAGAGTTTAGCAATCCCATTTCTATAAGATTCATTTTTATCAAAATAACCTTTAATATAGAACCTATCTTTTAAGTTAACACTAGTAAAATGATGATATTTACGAGCTAATGTTTCTGATCCACCAATGCATAATAAACCACCATTATATAGTCTGTTTTCGATAATTTTTAAGAAAAGATCCCGAGCATTTTGGTTAATATATATAAAAAAATTCCTACAAAATATGACATCATACTTTTGACTTACATGAGAGCCTTTTAAAATATCTTCTTGAATGAATTCTACTTTATTTTTAATCTGATCATTGATCTTGTATTTAGGTCCTAGTTCAGTAATTGTTTTTGTAAAGTAAGTTGTTAAATAATGTTCGGGTAATTCATGTACAGCATATTCTCCATATTCACCATCAACGGCTAATTTAATAGCATTTGTATCAATATCAGAGGCATAGATTTTAAAGTCTGGAAAAATCTTTTTTTTTTTTTTAATATTATCCAATATCATTGCTAAAGAGTAAGGTTCATCACCTGTGGCACAAGGTGCCGACCAAATTCTTATGATTTTTTTAGATTTTTCTAATTTCCTAACATAAAATTGGATAAATTTCTCAAAATTCTGAAAAACTGTAAGATTTCTAAAAAAATAGGTATAGTTTATAGTAAATTTATCTAGGAACAAATCTCGCTCTACAGGACTCGAATGGATAAGATTAATATAATCTATGTAATTTTCAATACCTAAATGCTCCATTCTGAAATTAATTCGCTTTTCTAAGAAATTTCTTTGGTAATGATCAAGTTTCATCCCAGTAGCATTCTTTAACTCATCAATTAATGCTTCCATTGAGTTCAAATCTACAATTGGAGGATTTATCGCCATTATTTTATCCATAAAAATATCATTCTCGTTGCATTTTTTAGCTCATCGATTAATACCTCGATTGAAGTGGTATTTTCGAGACATAGATCTGTTATTAACATTTTTTACACCAAAACGCTTGCCACTAAAATTATTTACTCAATATAATATAAATTTGACATAATAAAACTTATGTGTTATCAAAAAATGTGATATCAGTTAGAACATAATAACAAAACTCTTTTTGTGGTAAAAAACATTCTCTTAAAAAAGTGGAATAAAAGAATATTAGTCTGAGAATGAAATAAATCCCATTTTAATCAAATTCTTGCATATATTATACACTCGTTCTTGAGTTGATTCTAATTTTTGAGATATTTGATTTATAGATTTTGTCCCATCTACTTGATCATAGATTTCACATGATGATTCTCCCGTTAAGAAGAGTTTTGGATTAATCTTTTTTGATGAGGTTAAATAGGGAATTAATTTATAATAATGTGGAATTGCTTCCACTTTTTCTTGTTCAGCATTATTCTCATTTGTCTCTCTCACATCAACTGTTTCATCTAACTTATTTTCTGATAATTCAATTTTATTAACAAGTGTATCAACAATGATTTTTTTATTTTCTGATCCTATGTATTGGTTAATTATTGAATCGAATGAATTAAAATTATCGACCTTACCATTCCAACTTAAAATCTGTTTAATATTAAATTCTTTTAAGAAGTTTTTGGCAATAATTTGTAAGAGATTCTGGATATTTGATAGTTTGGATTTGGCATCAAAAGTTGCGAGATAGATTAAACTTGGTATATTTGTATCCCTTAAAAAAGAAAGTTTTAGATCATTATTAGAGAGTTTTAATTCGCTAATTGTTCCTAAATCTTCAAAAGAATCTGAAAATGAATTTAGGGCTGAGAAAAAACCAGAGATCATAAGGAGATTATCCCCCTGAGAAAAAAGATGGTGAACGTTAGAATAATTCTTTACTAATAGTGGTAAACCATCCCTAATAATTAAAAAATCATGTATCATAAATCTAAAATTTCCTTTTTAATATTTCTTCTTTGAATCTATAAAGTGTTTAAAAAAAACTATTCATAGTAAATCAATAATGTGTAAGTATTTGGAAAGAAAAAAAAATGTAATATCCAAATAATATGATTTATATATATAAGATCAATAGAATGATTCAAAATTGCCTAGATGTTGGTGCATTTGGAAGTAAAATTAGTGGATTCGGATTTGGTGGTAGCATGTTTGCCATACTCACAAATAATGAGATTCAAATCTTTAACACTGTTGAAGAAACTGTTGAAAAAGCATTTGTAATTCACACGAGTAGTGGAGATGAATTATTTTGAAAGCAATAGTATTATGTGCTGGCATGGGAAGAAGATTGCTCCCATATACTAAGAGGACCCAAAAAGCTATGCTGTTAATTCATGGTAAATCAATATTGGAACATATTTTATATGGATTGATAAAAACTGGTTTTAGTAACATTATTTTTGTGGTTGGTCATATGAAAGAGCACATATTTGAATATTTTAAAGATGGGAAAAAATGGAATATCAACTTGGAATATGTAGAACAGAAAAATATTAATGGAACGGGAGGAGCCTTATTATTGTGTGAAGAATTGATTAATGATAAACATTTTTTCATGACTTGGGGAGATATTTTAGTTCCGTATAGCGTATATAATGAAGTATTAAATACTTACAAAAGAGAAGGGAATAATTTTATTTTAGTGACAAATTATTCTGCTGATCCTCATAAAGGTGGAGCTATATATTGTAAAAATGATTATTGCGTGGATATTGTAGAAAAGCCTGCAATCGGTGAATCTAAATCAAATTTAAATAATTGTGGAGTTTTTATTTTTTCTGTTGAAATTTTTGAAGTTTTGAATTTTATAAAACCAACTAAAAGAGGTGAAATTGAGTTAACAGAAGCCATCAAAATTGGAATCGTTGAGAGAAAATGGAATATTCGTGTAATAAAAATGGAAAAAAACCAATTCAGAGGAGATTTCGGAGACATGAAAATTTTCGAAAGATTACGCAATGATTCAAACTGGCTGAAAGAATTAGACAGTAGTTTTAAGATTAATTGATAAAATATATAATTTATATTGAAAAATCTTTTTATAATATTCTAAAGGTTGAGAAGAATCTAAATTAGTTCATTCGCTAATCTCAAATCCCTTCGAAAAAAACTCTTCTCATAACTTCTCTCACTTTTATACGACTTCATAGTTAAACAAAATGTTATATTTTTAAATCTAATCAACATAAAAATTGGACTACTCAAAGATTATTAAAAATGTATTTTAACTTTTTATCAATATAAAATATATAAAAAATAATTTGTTGATCGAATTGAGTAGTGAAGATAAATATAAACATAGGTACTATTATAAAGAGTCATATGAAGCAGCAATAGGAACTTTCGTAACAGCAATTATCTTTCTTTTTGTGGCGATTTTATCATTATTTTTTAGGACTTATCAGATTGGGTTCATAGGACTAGCGGAGTGGGGGTTTTGGCTATTTATTCCTGCCTTTTTCATATTTGTAGGTGGATTTCAGCAACTTTATCGAAACATGAAGTATAAACAAGTAGTTAAAAACGCCCTTGCTCAAAGAAATTTTCAGGGCAAACATAAACTTGAACATATTGCGCTGGAAATAGGTATGAAACCTAAGGATATACTTCGTGTATTAGTTGATCTGAGAAATAAAGGTACTATAAAATATAGTTTTGATACTGAATCAGGACAAATTAAATTAGGTCAGCCTATAACTTATAGTCCTGCTACTGAATATGTAGCTCCAGTAAGAAAGTTGGATGCTCCTTTACCCTCTGGGGGAAAAAGCTATTGTGTATATTGTGGTCATAATGTGGAAGGAAAGGGTAATTTCTGTCCTAATTGTGGGTCAAAAATGTAATTCTTATTTTTTGTTCATATTTCTTTTTTTTTAACATTTTAAATTACAGAATTTAGCAGAATTATTGTTCTACAAAAATACTATTCCTTTAGTATTGAACTCTCCACTAAACCAGAAGAGACTTTTTTTTTAAATAATAAATCAATTTTTCTTATAACAAGTAGAATGTTCAACCGAGATGAAAAATAATTTCGAAGGGATTTGGGTATGAGCAATATAATAATCTTTCTAATGAAAATTTCTCAAAATCGGTTAAAATAAACAAGTTTGAAGAAAAAAGATATAAGGATCTAAATCGCATAAAAATTTCTGAACTCGTCTCAGAACTTTTCAGCCAGATTAAATCAAAAGAATCATGCAACTACATTTCTAACTTTTTAATCACTTCTATAAAGGAATATGAAAAATTTTTTATAAACCATGATTATTCTGAGAATGAAAACTCTTATATTGAAGAACTTAATGAAAAAGAGATACCTAAACTATACTTAACTTGTGATTCAAGAAGTCAATATTTAGGTATATTAAATGATATAGATTCTATCCTATCAAATTGCTCGGAGTTATCTAATAATCAGAAAATGGATTTTTGTGTTAGCCAAAGACATTTTATGAAGTTATACTTGAGACAAGTTGTAATCGATAACAACATTACATAATACGTTATTTTCATCCACAATGTTATGTAAACATAAAGAAAAAAAGAATTTTGGATTTTGAGTTACTTTTTTTGTTTGGCTTTTAATGCAAAATCAATACCTAGAAATACTAGAGCGGCAACCAGAAATACAGCAACTAATATGAATGTCGGATGTGCCGAACAAAACTCGAAGGAATAGGAGATGCTTCTATTTTCTTATTTAGTTTTAGATGTTTTATAAAATTAAAAAAAAAAAAAATTAGGATTTAATTCCGAGATATATTAAAATGCTACTTATAATAATTCCAAATCTAACAATGAATAAAGCAATCATAGGAGGAACTATTGAGTCAAAAATTACAATGACTGCAAAGACAATAAAACCAATGGATAGAAACAAAAATTTCTTTTTTAAGATTCCTGCTGCTTGCCTAGATTTCACTAAAAATCCAATACCGTTAAACATTAAAATAGATAGTATAAAAACAATTAAAAAATAGGAGGTGAAATACGAATAATTACTAGATGTATCAATCAAATCGCTACCTAGGGGTACTGGTACTTCAAATTTAAAAGAAGCTAGAGGGTTCGCAAAAAGAAAATATTCATAAACAATACTTAAAATGATGAAAATACCCACTAAAATCCATTTTTTTTTGGGCATCAATAATTCTCCACCAATATACATACCCAAAGTTATACCCACAGAGGCCCACATATAACTTAGTAATGGATATACCCATACTGGTTCAATATTAGTTCCTGTTATAAGAACTTTGAGAAAATCTATGCTTGGACCTAACCATAATAATCCAATAAAAATTATTGTTAATGAAGTAATAGTAAGAAGTTTAGCTTTCAATTTATTTGCTTTATACAACGAATAAAAGCCTATTAGTAGGTTTGTAGTAAGTACACCTAAAGCAGAAATCCCGTTAAGCCATCCTAAGAGTTCCAATTTTTATTCACCTTTTTATTATAATTCTATGAAACGTATTTATTCAAATTTTAAATTATATACTTATTTATTTTGATTTTATTTATAATTATATTTTTTAGACTATTATTTTAATCTTTTCTATGCTATTTCAATATCAATGCCAGGCTGTTTTAACCCAATTTCTTTAAGATCTAACTTTAATAGAATGTAACTTTTTAATATTTTAAGTTAAAATTTGGTATTTCACCATCTAAATCATGGTTAATATTCTTATAACAGGGGGTACTGGATTTTTAGGTATTCATTTAGTTAAAAAGCTAAGTACTATTGGTCATAATTTAAAGTTATTAATTAGAGAGAGTAGTGACATATCCCCGTTTCAAGATCTTAATAAGATCGACTATGTCATCGGCGACGTCAGAAATATCGAAAGCTTGTATAATGCTGTAGATAATATTGATTTAATTTATCACCTAGCAGCATACACTCGAATGTGGGCTAAAAATAAATCAGTTTATGAAGAGACTAATATAAACGGGGCAGAAAATATCGCAAAGGTAGCGTTTGAAAAAGAGATAAGACTTATTTATATTAGCTCATTTATCGCTTTAGGTGCGACTCCAGCTGATCCCGTTGATGAGACGTTTGAAAGTGAAGAAGGGTTACTTCTTGATTATGCAAAAACCAAATTTCAAGCTAAGAAAAATATCCAAGAATATATCAGGAGAGGGCTTAATGTAACTATATTTTATCCGGGTATTATTTACGGCTCAGGAGATTTTAACATCTTTGGTCAAACAATCCTCGACATTACATCTGGATCCTTTCTGGGTTGTCCCGGAAAAGGAGATACTATTGGAAGTTTTGTATATGTAAATGATGTTATTGATGGCTTAGTCAGTATTGTTGAGAGGAATGATTTAAGTGGTGAAGAATTTATTCTTGGAGGGATAAATGTAAAAATCGGAGATTGGTTCAATCTGATTTCTGAGATCGCAGGAAATAAGAAAAAAGTTCGTCATTTCCCAATGAGTGCGGCTTTATTCTATGGCTTTTTATGTGAGATGAAAACAAAAATAACAAAAAAAATGCCTTATACAAATAGAGCGACCATAAAAATGTCGAATCACAATTGGTCCTATTCTTCCGAAAAAGCTATTAAAACAATTCATTATAAGATTACTTCCTTAGAAGAAGGTCTAAAAGAAACTATAGTTTGGTATAAAGATTATACTGAAAAAGAAAAACAGTAAGAAGTGTGTTTATAAGATGTATGAAGAAGAAATAACGAGTCAAATTATTGATAAAGGAGCAAACAAGACTGAAATAGCCAGAAAATACACCAAATTTTTAGCAAAATATCCAGAAATTTTTTATGATCTTATTAATGGTTCAGACTTTGATTTTGCACTTTATAGTTCACTTAAAGCCTATGATAAGAGATCTCCTATAGATATTTTTAATGTGTATCGAAATAAAAATGGGATTGAAATAAAACCAGGGAGTGCTGTTGATTCAGATTTGGAACTAGCACTCTCATTAAATGCCGTAAAAAAATTAATCCAAACAAAAACTAAGGTAGAGTATGCTCAACTTTTTGGAGCTTTTTATAACGATCCAGATGAGAAAAAAGGATGGATTGATTTTGTTTTGCACAAAAGAACACAAACCTTAATTAATATGGGTTATGGCAAATTTGCACAAACTGCTGGCATCCTCAAAGATGAAGATAATATATAAAGTTTGAACTTTTTATTCTAAAACTGAAATTGAAAAAAGCTAAATAAGAATTATGTCAAAATTAAAAGAATTAGAAATCAAAAACAAATACACTGGTGAACTTATAGAAACTATTCCCGCAGACACACCAGAAACAGTTAGAGCAAAAATCAAGAAAATAAATAAAAATCAACATCTATTAAAAGAGATGGACTTTTTTGAACGTTCTCAACTTCTTTCTAAAGTTGCTACGAAATTACGATTTAAGAAATCCCAATTGAAGGATTTAGTCGTTGCGGAAGGGGGATTACCAATCAAGTATTCTGAATGGGAATTAAATATTGTAATGAATGGTTTCAAATTTTGTGATTGGTACTATCAATTCTTAGAAGAAAAAACTTTAACAAGTATAGAAGGAGAGCAGCTCGTTAGAATTAGATACATTCCTCATGGTTTGGCAGCTTGTGTCTCTCCACGGAACACTCCTTTAAGTCTACCTCTCTATCAATTAGGTTCAAACTATCTAGTTGGAAACGGAGCAATAGTAAAACCCTCTACAGCATGTCCATTAACAATGCTAAAGGCATATTCAATAATGGAAGAAATGGATTTACCTGCTATCGAAGCTTTAGATATAGTTATAGCTCCTGGAGAATGGGCCGTAGATGAATTCATTAAATCACCCCTGATTAAAACTATAATGACGATTACATCATCTCATACAGCAAAGGATATCTTAGCTCGTTATGGTAGATTTTTGAAAAAAACAGTTGACAGGTCAATGGGAGTTCCCATGTATACTCAGCCATTTAAAAACTTTTTTTTCGAGTGTGCTGGTAACGATGCAGGTATAGTGATGGATGATGTAAATTTAGAAAATGTAGCAAAATGGAATGTAATAGCTAGTTATACTAATTCTGGGCAACAATGTTTTTCAATGAAACGAATAATAGTTCATAAAGATATTTATGATGAATATATAGAATGCCTTTTAAAAGAAATTCAAAAGCTAAAATACGGAGATCCAACTGATCCAGAAGTAGATATTGGTCCTTTAGGAAGTAGGAAAATCTTGATGATGATGGAAGTGATGGTAGAGGATGCCAAGAAATTTGGTGCTAAAATATTTACAGGAGGAGAAAAAATTGATACTGGAGAGGATTATGGGTTATTTTACACACCAACTCTTGTTGAGATTAAACCAGAATTATGTGTGGATTTAATAAAAGCTCCATTTTTATGGAAAGAAGAGGCTTTTGGACCAGTTCGTTCTATAACTAAGGCTAACGATATGAAAGATGCAATAAGATTGGCAAATGCAAGTAACTATGGTATGCGAGCAGTTGTTTACACTTCAAATTTAAATAATATTGAGGTTTTTAAAAACGAATTAGAAGCTGCGAATATTTATATAAATGCACGACCTATGTTAGTTGATATTACGGTGTCTTTAGGAGGTATTAAAGATTCTGCTTATCCTGCAGGGTGTAAATATTATCCGCAAGAATTGGTTTATGGGAAATATATTTATGATGGTACACCATTAAATTTGGAAAAAATTAAGTAATCCAAATACGCAATGGAAACTGAAGAATTATTCAAGAAATTAAGAAGATATTTTCCTAATAATTTAGATCTAATGAGACATCTAAATTTACAGGCTTGCTGGGAATACTGCATTACTGAAAATTCTACTAATGATAATGCCTTCAAACTACATTACTTTTTGTATAAAGAAAACGAGAATAAGTTAGAAATGACCAAAGATGACCCAAATATTAAACCAGATTTAATTTTGTATTTTACTGAAAAAGCAATATTGGATTTAGTTAAGGGAGATCCGAGTGCTGAAGAATATTATTCTCGATATAATGAAGTAATGAATAATCCTAAACCTGGGATTGAGGTGGATAATAAAGTGAATAAACCTCGATTGAAACTATGGCAAATGGGATATAAGAAGTGGCAATCTGATTTTAAATTTTAAAATAATTAACAAATGTATTTGTCTTCTATCTTTATCAAATAATTTTTTAGGTTTTAAATCATCTTCAGTATATCATAGAGTAATTTTTATATTAGTTAATTCCCTAATTTATTCTATTAAATTTATTAAATGATTGAGAAAAATGAACAAAGAAGATATTTGTTTTATGTCTGCTAGTGAGATGCTAGATAAAATTAAAACCCAAGAACTGACTTCTGAAGAGATCACAGAGACATTAATAGAAAGAATCGAAAAAATAAATCCAATAATTAACGCATATTGCACTCCAACACTTGATTTAGCAAGAGAAATGGCAAAAAAGGCGGATGTATCGGTGAAGCAAGGAGAAAAATTAGGTCCTCTTCATGGAATCCCCACTTCAATAAAAGATTTAATGCAAACAAAAGGGATTAGAACTACTTATGGGTCTAAATTGTATGAAGATTTTATTCCCGAGCAAGACGATATAGCTGTCCAAAGGTTGAAGGCTGCTGGTTGTGTCATATTGGGAAAAACAAATACACCTGATTTTGGACATGTTGCTATTACAATAAACAAGATTTTTGGGGAAACTAAAAATCCATGGGATATTGAGAAAAATTCAGGGGGTTCTAGTGGAGGTGCTGCTTCGGCTGTTGCTGTGGGAATAGGACCATTAGCATTAGGTTCCGATGGTGGTGGTTCAATTAGAATTCCATCTAGCTGTTGTGGTGTATTTGGTCTAAAAACTACTTATGGTCGTATTCCTAGCTATCCTCGTATTGGTATTGCTTTCAAATCAATGGATCATTACGGTCCAATCGTAAACTACGTAAAAGATGCTGCATTAATGTTGAATGTTATGAAAGGGTATCATCCTGCTGATAATAATTCATTTCCTAATGATAACATAGACTATGTTAAAATCATTGAGGATAAACCTAAAAAATTAAGGATTGGTTATTCTTTAAGCTTAGGTTTTTTTAAATCTCTTGAAGAGGAAGTAGCAAATAATATTCTTAAGAGAGTTCAAATGTTTGATAAATTTGGATGGGATGTAGAAGAAGCAAAAATAAAAGTAAGAAACCCTGAATTATCGTTTAAAACCTTAGTTGCAACTGGGTTCGCCTATGATTTACAAAAAGCTTATAATAAAAGAATTGAGGATCTAGGACCAGATTTAGTTAGTATAATTAGATTTGGTTTAGATAGCAGTATTCTAAACTTGGGAAAAGCTATTGAAAATCGAAATCGGGTTTATGAAGTGTTTCATCAATATTTCAAGAATTACGATCTCTTGGTTACTCCAACTACACCATGTCCTGCGTTTAAAGTAAAACAAACGGAATCAGGGACAATATTTCCTTCTATTAATAAAAAAGCATTAAATCTTGTGAGCTGGATGGCATATACATACCCATTTAATATGAATGGCTTACCGGCTGCCTCAATTCCATCTGGTTGGACGAGTTCTGGGTTACCAATCGGATTACAAATTATTGGTAAACGGTATGATGAAAAAACAGTTCTACAAGTCTCAAAAGCTTTTGAAGAAATAGCTCCCTGGCAAGATAAACGACCAAAGTTTGATTGAATCCTTAAAACCTAATTTTTTTTCTTCTTTAATAAATAATCAAAATGAATTCGATTTAGTAGTTGTAATGAACGAGGAATCTCCAATAGTTATACTTTTTTTGATGAGACTTTCTAAAATACAATAGTCTCCTATAATAGAAGAAGAAGATATAATTTTTTTTAAATTTACTCCATCACCTATGACAGATTCAGATAATATACATTTTTTTAATACAGCATTATCCCCAATTGAAACATTTGGACCAATGACCGAATCTGTAATTTTCACATTTTTACCAATAAATACAGGTGGCACTATTTTTGAGTCTAATAAGCTTCCAGATTGTTGCCTGGTTTCATAGAACGGATCACTAATCTTAATCTCAGCTAAAAGAAGTCGATTTCCAGCTAATAAACTCTCAGGTCTTCCAAAATCAAGGATTTCTCTTTTCATTTCATTAATTTTTAGTTTAAATCCTTCTTCTAAAATTTGCTGTATTATACGAGTTAATGTATGCTCCTGTCCGTTTTCTAGTGGAATTTTACTTTGAATTTCTAATAATTCAAATAACCGGGAAGACATATTCATTCCAAGGAGATATGCACCTGAGACAGCATAATTTGATTTGGGATTTTCTGGTTTTTCGTCAATGCTACTAATAAAATTGTTAACATCCAATTCAATGACTCCATAAAATTTCGGATTATCAACCTGTTTGACATTAATTATACCATCACAGATATTTTGATGGAAGTTCAACAAGATCTGTGAATACCCTTCCATTGGGAGTCTATCGCTTAGAAATATAAAACAATCATCATTTTGAGCAAAATCTTTTGCTAATAAAATTGCATCTCCTAATCCTGAGAAATATGGGGTGTCTGCTGAATAACCCATCGGTAATTGTTCCACAAATTCAAGTTTAAAAAAATCAGAATGATTTTCCTTAAGGTATTCAGTTATCTGTCTTTTTTTATATCCAACTATAAAACATATAGTAGTACCCTTTGGAAAAGAACTTTTCAATTTAGTTATTATGTGATCAATCAGTCGTTTCCCAGCAATTTTTAAAAATGCTTTTGGCTTAGAATATGTAAAGGGCTGTAATCTCTTGCCGACACCTGCTATAGGGCAAATTAGAATCATAATATTTTTCAAGGGTTTTCTGTATTATAAAATCATATAAATTTGGATAAAATAAAAAGTATATTGTGGTTTCTCTAAGCTTTCATACTATTACTATTTTTAATTTATAATTTGAGGATCTTATCCAAAATTTCATAATATTTTGCTTCTGTTAGTTTATCTCGAATAATTGTTTTTAATTTTCTTAAATAGTAGTTATCGGAGCTAGTTTTCTTCCCTCCATGAATTTTTTTGTTTATAGCTATACGAATTTTCTCATCTAACAACTGTAGAGGTATTCTTTTATATTCATCAATAATTTTTCGTTTTTCGCTATAGTCAGATTGAATGGATTCTTGAGCGGGTTCCGATATGATTTTAGAATACAAATTTCTTACCCACATTTCTATTTTATCTAAATCTCCTTTTAAATAAGTTCTCCGGTTTATCCAGGCATTAAATTCAACAATTTCTTGTAAAAATTCATCCAATTCTGAATTTTCAATTTTAACGGACACTTTCTTTTTAACCAAAGCTCTAACCTTCTTTTTCTTTAATTCCTGAACTTCTTCAGTAGAGAGTTTATTAAAGGCTTCTTCTATTCTTCTATTTTCCTTTGATCCTTTTTTAGGAATCCATTTATCAATCGACATTATACCTCACGTAAGCATAAATGATTATCTCAAAAATATTGTTAATTATTAATGATTTAACATTGTTCTTCTACTTTTATTTCTAACTAAAACAATTTAAAAATCTGAGTTTTATAATTAATATATTGATGATAAAAGGTGTAATTTTTGATTTTGGGTTCACATTGTTTTATTTTGACGATCCTTCTGTTGAGAGATATTATGAATGCTTTAAACAAGGTTTAATGAAATCTATTGATTTCTTAAAAGAAAAACAAATTTGGAGTGATAAATTAACGATTGAAGCTTTTCTTCAAAAATTTAGTAAAAAAAGGCAATATCTTTTCAGAAAAAGCATCAAAACAAAAGTGGAGTTCCCAACCTCAATAATCTTTTAAAATGTTTTAGAAACATTAAAGGTAGAAGGTGTAATAAATAACCTAGATAACTTAATAGACACAACATATGGAAGCCTAGCTAATATTTATCATTCATGTGAAGAGGATAGATGGATACCCTTTGCCCAAACTAAAGAAATGTTAGAGAAATTAGCATTAAAAGATGTCAAAGTAGCACTATTATCAAATCACCCAAATCATAAAACTATTAAAAATATTATTAATAAATATGATTTCAGCAAGTTTTTTGATGTTATACTAACTTCTGCTAAATTCGGAAAGAGAAAACCAGATCCAGACATATTTTATTTTGTTCTTGATAAATTTGGGTTAAGAAATGACCCAAGATCTGTAATCATGTGCGGAGATGAATATGCAGATATTTCAGGTGCTCAGCGCACTAAGATACAGCCAATCCTTTTTGAGAGAAAATATAAATTTCCGTTTGAAAAAGAAATTGAAAATACCGATTATCACAAAATAAACAATATATCAGAGATTTTAGACTACGTTGTTTAAACATCTTATTTTTATTTAGAACTAAGTGGCCTGGAAGGGATGTATTCCCTCTTTCCTACATGTTAAGAGGTTTGAACCCTCGATGTCTGGCTTCGCAAGCCAGCGCCCTATCCAGACTGGACTACCAGGCCTTAATAAATTGTCGAATTTATTTCTTAATAATTTGTTATATTCTCTATTTATTATCTATTAATTATATTTGTTCTGAGATTGAAAGATATGTAAATCTACAATTTGTATAATATAATGAATTAAATCACTTTTAATATTAAAAATTCCGAAATTTCATGCTAAATATCATCTCCAAAATAACTTAGATTTTAGGAAAAAAGAAATGTCTAGTAACAATAATCTTTTTTATTTGAGGATTAGATTATAAATTATAATTAATATATGTGAGATAATGTATTAATGAGAACAACAAAAGAAGATATGAGCGATTTTGTAGGAAATTTTCCATCTAAAACGTTTGCTGATGGAACTTGTTATCATATCAGTGGATTTGCTAATGTAGGTGTAGTAGAAACTACCGATGGGTTATTGATTTTTGATTTAGCAATTAAACAATATCATCGCCGTATACACAAAGCCATTCGAGAGTTTTCAGACAAACCGATAAAATATATTGTATATTCCCATGGTCACTTTGATCACTGTTTTGGATTCTTTTCCCTTCTTGAAGAAGTTAAGGCAAAAGGATGGGATATACCCAAAGTAATTGCTCATGAGAATGTATTAAAGAGATTTGAGAAGTATAGGATGTTAGAAAATTATCATGCTTGGCTGAACAAAAACCAGTTTAGATCTATCAGGACTAAAAAATTTCCTCCTGTTTCTGCTCAAGAAACACTTAATCCTTCTATTGTCCTTCACGGTAATGAAAAGTACTTACTAAAGTTTGGCGGTTATACTTTTGAAATATATCACGATATAGGAGAGACAGACGATAGCTTGTGGATGTACTTTAAAGAGAAGAATGTATTATTTACAGGAGATTTAGTAATGAATCCCTCTTTTCCAAATGTTGGGAATCCTAACAAGGTTCAACGTTACCCAAAACAATGGGCTATAGCTATGGAGAAGATGTTAGAAAAAAAAGCTGAATATATACTTCCGGGGCATGGGAAACTAGTAGTAGGCAAAAAAGATGTTAAAGATGTGTTATCAATCAGAGCTGAAGCCATGCATTTCGTTCATGATGAGGTTGTAAAGAGAATGAATGAAGGGAAGTGGTTTGAACAAATCTACCATGAAATGCTTGATATCTACCCTGAAAAATTTAAAAATAACAAGTTTTTAAAACCATCTTATGGATGCTATAGGTTCGCGATACACGCTGTATATCGGCTTTATCACGGATGGTATGATTCGGGGAATCCTACTAATCTTTTTCCCGCGAAAACAGAAGATATAGCCAAGGAATTCCTGAAAATTAATAGTGAAGTAAAGTATTTTGAACATGCAAAGAACTTATATTCACAGAATGAACTACAACTGGCATTACACATTCTTGATATTGTGATAGAAGGATGTGATTTAAAAAATAAGGAGGTTTTATTAGAAACTTATTCTTTAAAATCTACGATCTTAACCCAAAAAGCTAAAGAGGAACCATCATTTATAGTTAAGAATAGTTTACTGAATGGTATTGAAAATCTTAAAATCAAAATAAAAGAGTTAGAAAATTAAATTTGAAATGATGTTACATTAAAAATTAAAAATTGAGTAATTTAAATGGAAGATGACGAAATTAGCCAAATTCTTTGGCTAGCTGGGCTTAAAAATGCTTTAAAATTTGATGGGAAACCAAATAAAAAAGCTTTAATGGGTAAACTAATGGCTTCAAGACCAGACTTAAGATCACGAGCTAAAACCATAATTCCACTTTTAGATCAAATTATTGTGGAAATACTCAAATTAAATCTTGAGAAGCAGAAAGACAAATTATTATCTATAGATCCGCTAGCTTTAAAAAAAGAAGAACGAATTGAAGGAATAAAAGAATTACCCGAATTACCCAACGTTTCTCCTCGTGATAAAATTATAATGCGTTTAGCACCGTATCCTAGTGGAGCATTACATATCGGAAATGCTAGGATGGTTGTATTGAATGATGAATATATAAAAAAATATAAAGGTGAACTCATACTATTCTTTGATGATACAATTGGGAGCCCAAAATCTTTAAGAAATAGTCCTAAAGCTAAGTATGTGTTACCAGAGGCTTATAATTTAATAAAGGAAGGCTTAGAGTGGTTAGGAGTAAAAATTAGCAAAATTTATTACAAAAGCGATCGTTTGGAAATTTTTTATGAGTATTGTGAAAAATTAATTAAAGATCACATCGCTTACGTCTGTTTCTGTTCTGCATCTACATTTAGGGAAAATTACAAAAAAAAAAAGAGAGTTTGTCCTCATAGGAATCATTCACTTGAAAAGAACTTAGAAGAATGGAAAGCTATGCTTAATAGAAAATATAATGAAGGTGAGGTGGTAGTAAGATTAAAAACAGGGATGGATCAGAAAGATCCCGCTTTAAGAGATCAAATTATTATGAGGATATCTGAAGCGGAACATCCAAGAGTGGGTAATAAATATGTTGTATGGCCAATGTTGGAATATTCTTGGGCAATTGATGACCATATAATAAATGTTACACACATAATAAGGGGTATTGATTTAGTTAAGGAAGGTTTAATCGAAGAATTTATATGGGATCACTTTGGTTGGAAAAAAGCTGAATTACTTTATTATGGGAGACTCAACTTTGCTGATATGAAATTAAGTAAAACAGAAGCAAGAAATAATATTCAAAGTGGAAGATATGAAGGATGGGATGATCCCAGAACATGGAGTTTACAATCTCTCCGAAAACGTGGAATTAGACCTGAAGCGTTAAGAGATTCATTATTAGATCTTGGAATGTCTCAATCAGGAATAACATACTCCGTTAATTGGTTGTATGCAAAAAATAGAGACATAATAGATAGTATATCAAATAGATATTTTGTTGTTGAAGATCCGATAACTCTAACAATAATGGAGATTCCAGTTCAGGAATATATTGCTGAACCTCTATTACATCCATCTCATCCTGAATTAGGTAAGAGAAAAATTAAATGTACTGTAAAGAATTCTCAACTCACTTTATTAATATCGATTAAAGATGTAAATAAATTCAAAATAAATCAAAATATTAGGTTAAAAGATTTAATTAACATTAAAATCAAGTTTAAAGACTTAACTAAAAAGAAAATCGAAGCAATATTCTACTCAAAGGAATTAAACAGAGATTTTCCGATTATCCAATGGGTACCCGAAAAAGAAAATATCAAGGTTTCTATTTTAAAACCTGACGGTTCAATCTCATATGGGAATGGTGAACTTTCTCTTCTTCGAATACCTATGAATCAAACTGTTCAATTTGAAAGACTCGGCTTTGTAAATCCCATTGAACTTAAAGATAATAAACTCTTTTGCTATTTTACTCATTAAAATAAAAATTTAAATAGGAAATCTTATTTTTTTCATCTTTGATCAACCATCAAAAATGCACTTCTCAAACAACCTATCAAAATATCTTGATTATTTAAAACTAAAGGATAAAATATTAATAATTAAATAATAATTTATTACAGTTGAAGAATGAAGATAGTTAATTATTTGGAATCATATTGATAATGCATTTACCTTGTAAAAATTGTGGTAATAGTCTACCTATTGTAAAAGGCTCAAAAGCTCAATGCCCTTATTGTGGAGCTAAAAATTTATATATGGAGTCAATATATTCATTAAAACATTTTTTAACAATAATTTTAAATCTTACATCAATTAAAATTCAAACTAATTTAAAAAATAAAGAAATTGAAAGAAGAAAATATTTAATTAGAACATTTTTTAGTAAATTAAATTCAAGTTTTAATGAGTATAGGCATTTAATTATCACTAAACTTGATGACTTAAGAATCAATCCCAAAAAACTATTCTCTTTGATTCGATCTGCTGGAAATTTAGAGCTGGTTATTGAAAAGTTTTTACTACCCTACTTAAATGATGATAAAATCAAAACAAAATATAAAGAATTTCGAGATTTTTCTTTTGTCATTAATAAAACTTTACTCGGCTTATACTATAGCTTTTTAGCAAAAAACTCAAAAAGTATTGAAAAATGCTTCAAATACTATAAGGTAGTTGAAAAGAATTATCAAAATATCGTAGATTATTGTAACATCACAAATTTTGAAAATAACAAATCAAAATTAAATAAGAAGAAGGAGCTTTATATTATCCTAACTGAGTTTACAAAAATATTAAGAGGAATTCTAAATAAAAATCCAAAATATTTTTCTGTAAAATTAGAAAACTTATTAACAAGATTAGAAAGAATGGATGAAAAAAACTTTCTAACTTATCATCTATATTCACAAATTGAATATATTTATCAATTAGAGCGTGATACAAGTGCTTTACTGGAAAAAGTAAAGATTGTTAATCCATTTTCAACGACAAATTCTTTAGAAGAAAATATTATATTCAATACTGAAGAAAACTTAAATCAATTAAATATCGTTAGAGATTGGATTAAGAATATATCTGAAAAATATCAAAACTACCAAAGAAATCTTTTAAAACTGCATTCAGGTAAACTAATAAAGTATTTAGAGTCGTATCGTACTGAATTCATAAATTATAAAAATAGAAATGTTGAAAAATTTAATAATTTGTTAGAAGAGATGATTGTAAAGGCTTTCAATGCATATAATACAGAATCAGTTGATGTATTGAATAAATTAAGTGATTCTGTGCAAATTGATATTCTAAATGATAAAATAATTGAGAGGTTTGAAATAGAACAAAAAGATTTAATAGATTTAGATAAAATCTTAAAAAAATTTATTAATGATTTATTTAAGAAACCTCTACTTCGGAATTTCGAATCAGATTATTATAAAAAACTAATTTCGCTAATATCTAGGAAACATTCTGAGTTTGATAGATATATCCTAAGATATACCAATCTATTGTTTAAGAAATTTGAAGAATTACGTAATAAAAAGATACTCACAGTAGAAGAGCAAAAGAACCAGTTTAGTATTGAATTAGAACCAAACCTTCAAAAGTTGATTAATTTGAGTTTTAATTTAAATGAAAAGGGCTTACCTTATCCTCTTTTTATCGATATCAAATCACAAAACAAAAGATTGAGAGCAAACGAGCCTGAGACTATTAATCTCGTAATTGAAAATCCAAATTTGACAGATATTAAAGACATAAAAATTCATTTTCTTATGCCTGAATCATTTCATTCAAAATTCAAATTTACTAATATCAAGAAATTAAAAGCAAAAGAACGAAGAAGGATAAAAACAAAAATCACTCCACGAAATAATGGTTCTTATCTAATCATGGCTATATTGTCTTATCAACATAGCAATAAGACTTTTTGGATGCCTTCAATAAAACTCCAACTAGATGTAGAAGAAATTGTTAAAAATAAATACCTTCCCAATACTAAAACAGATAATTATTATAATGGGCTTGAAATTACCCGAATGTTAACATATAATAGAAATTATGCTATATAATTTAATACAATCACTATCTTTCTCTTTAATTTAAAATGTAAAATTTTTAGTAGTATTATTTATTTTTTTAAATTGAAAATGGACGATAAAGAAGATAAGGATAATGCGAAAAACGCAAAATCTTCTATTCAAAAGGAAATAAAAAAGGGAATAGGGATAGAATGGTCATTTTGCCCGGTTTGTGCAAACAAAATCCCAAAAGTTAACAATCTTAAATATTGTATTAAATGTGGTATAAATCTTCAATATTTAAAAAAGTATAAGAGATTTCAACCGAGATTAAATCCGAATCCATATGTCCAACCACTTCCGTATCCAATACAATCTGAACCATTAATTTCTTATGGCCTTAAGAAAATTCCGGATGAAGATATTCTCAAGACTAAGCAAAAAAAGCTCTGGAGTACATCTAATTCTATTGGGCTACCTTTAGGTGCATTTCTTCTAATTAATTTTCTTACTGCAGCTTTTATTTTCTTAATCACATTTGTATCCTTTGATTTAGAAATTTTATTTGATCTCATTTCAAACCCTTATTTTATAATTATCTTATCTCTATTTGAATTAATCTTTATAATTTTACCAACTATTTATGTGGGGAAATATCTTCAGAATCCGACCCTAGGAAATAGGTTTGCTCTATTAGGTTTCACATCAAGAGGATTTGAAAAACCAGAGATTGCTAAAGAAGTTTTAATTGGCATATTATTTGGAATAATTGGATTATTCTTAGTATTTTTTGTGTCATTATTTACTGAACTTATATTAGAATCAACTTTTAACATAGAAATTGTGCAAGAGGCTAGTGGTACTAACAACGATGTAGATCTAATAATTTCCTCAGCAGATATTCTAAGTATCGTTCTATTTTCAATTGTAATGATTTTAGTTGTTGGCACTTCAGAAGAAATTCTCTTTAGAGGATTTATGCAAAAAGGTTTAGTACGCAGATTAGGGAATAGAGGTGGCATAATCGTTACCGCCTTAATTTTCTCACTTATTCATTTAATCGGATTATTTTTAGTTGATTTGACCTCACCGATATATATTATTATTTCATTCATTCTCTCGTTTATTCCTTATTTTGCGATTTCTTTAGTGTTAGGCCTTTTATATCAATGGAGAAATGAGAACTTGATTGCTGTGGTAATTACTCATGGTGTGTATAATACTTTAACAATAATTTCAGCTTTCATTTTTTATGGTATGCTATAAATGAGAACAGATTATGAACATTTTACAAATATTTGAATCAAAAACAAAAAATAAAATTGCTAGTATTGGCATAGGACTAGGAAATATAGAAGAATCTAATCGATCTATTATTAATACAACTGTAAATTTCCTACAAAATAATAAATCACAAATATTTTTTGTGAGTAATAAATCTACTATAAGTACAATACGCAAAGTTTTATCTAGTAATACATCTATTCATTTAACAGAAAGTTTGAATCCGGAGAAGAAAGTCTTTGAATTAATTGATAATAAAATAATCTCTTCTTTTATTCGGGGTTCTTTTAGTTCAAGCAAATTTCTTGAAAACCTTAAAAAACATTATAATATAACAGAAATAAATAGATTAGCGTTATTAGAAACAGATAAAGGATATCAGTTTTTTTTCGGTCCAGTAGGTATTGATGAATGTAATAATCTAAACAAGAAATTAATTTTTATTAGGCTTGCTTTACGAGAATTGGAATCTCTTAAAATAACTCCAAAAATTAGTATTCTAAGTGGTGGAAGAGAAAGTGATGTTGGCAGGAACGATAGAATCGACAAAACTATGCGAGATGCTAATAAAATTGTTGATATTTTAAAAGAACAACACCCCGGTTTAGATATAACCCATGATGAAATATTAATAGAGAACGCCATCAATACTAAATCAAACTTAATCATTGCTCCCGATGGAGTTTCTGGGAACTTGATCTATCGGACATTAGTTCATTTAGGGGGAGGAAAGGCTTATGGAGCAATTTATATGGGATTGAATAATAACATTATTGATACATCAAGATTAGGTGAAATTTCTGAGATTCAAGGGGCCTTATTGATAGCATTAGCTCTAACATGAAGAGATATCCATTTTAAATTTAGATCTATTTTTATTTTTCTACTTTTAGGTTCATTTATTTGCTTCTACTCAATGTTGTCGTTAGATTAACTTTAAATTTAAGCGAATATGGGTTATCATTAAAACCTATTAAAAATGTAAAGATCGCATTATTTATCATGTCAAATCCTCTTTTGAAGACTGAACTATTAAAACAAAAAATTTCAACGATGACTACTAAAAAATTAGATAGAAATAATTTTTAATATCACATTTATTAATATAATTGTATACTCATGCTTTCGGTCCAATTTCTAGAACTCATTAAAACTATTGAAGCAGGGGATTTCTCTCATTTTGAAGACTTTTTCTTATCCTATAAAGATGCAAATTTCTTAAATTTGTCAAACTTGGATGATTTTGACAAAATTAGTGATAATAAGGAAAAATGTTATTATTTAGCTCTCTCTAAACTCCTCTCAATATTAAGGTTTCATGATTTTAGTCAGTTGTTTAATTACTCTGATAAGATGGGATTTTTTATTGAAGTCAAAAAGATTCCATTTAGATTTAAAATTATAGCTCGATTACATGTAGATGGTATTAAAATTGGTGATACTGGTAGAATTATTACCCTTGTTAGCTTTTTTAATAAATACAACCTATTTGAGAGAAATTTCACGGCGGATGAATTTAAAATCATTCAAGAAATAAAAGACACTGATAAACTACTTGTTACTACTTTAAAGGATTTATTTGGAAATGTCTCGGATTCATTAATATTTTATGTCTGTAAAA